>JAIOSU010000204.1 GCA_021107455.1 Clostridiales bacterium
TTAAGTTCCTCAATGGTTGCTCTTGAGAGGTTGTCTTGCGTGTAAAGCAGCTGATAGTTTGAACTTAGTTTACCTGCAAGTCTCTCTGCCAATGTATTGGCTTGATACTCACTTTTGTTGCCAAGTCCACCTCGGGCTGGGACAACCATAATATGGTTGTCATCAAAATGTACCCAGTCTGCTTTATACCCACTTATGACTCTTTCTATCGAAGAACCTCCAGTTAAACCAATAATACTTTTTGGAGTGACAAGACTACTGAAATATCTTGCGGCTTCAATTCCAAGCTCTGTGAGTGTCTGTTCTTCATCCGAGTCCCCTAAAGAACCCACAATTACTTTACTGATTCCCAGCAAGTTGCTGAGCTTTGTTTCAAATTCATTGATTCCTGACATCTTATAAAAGAGGTCTGATAAGGCATCTAGTACTTGACTACCTCTATCGGTGATTCTCATCCCATCTGGATAATAATCAATCAGACCGGACTCCTTAAGGATATCCGATTCCCTTCGAACCACACGCTCCGTAATGTTCATGCTATTTGACAGCATTCTACGACCTACAGGTTGATTGAACTTTATAGTGTTGAGTAAATTGTACCTAAGGGGCAAAAGTTCATCAGTTTCAGGGAATGCGTATCTTAGAACCATTATTAATTTCTCTTGATCGATTAAATCTCGTTCGCTCATATCGCCCACCCTTCCGGGATAAATTTTGTTTCGGTTAATGTTTTACGTCCCACTAGTTATATTATAGCACTCTCCTCTATAAAAACAAGAGGTTTTGAAAATTATTTTGGACTTTTTACGTCCCTTAGGGATAAAAAAAATCCCATACATTTTTATGTGTGGGATTAGAAACGCTTCCTTTTTGAAGAAGGCAAAATATTCATTTCATCACGGTATTTGGCAACCGTTCGTCTTGATATGTTGATTCCTGTATCAATGAGTGTATCCGCAATAGCTTGGTCGCTTAATGGCTTTTTAGGATTCTCCCTATCAATCATTTCTTTCATGACCGACTTGACACTTTCTGAAGAAACGCCCTCTCCACCAGCTCCTTTGACACCACTTTGAAAGAAATATTTGATTTCGAATAGACCGTTGGGACACTGGATGTACTTCCCATTCACTGCTCTACTCACCGTGGATTCATGAACTTCAATCTCATCAGCGATGTTTCTTAGATTGAGGGGTTTTAAGTAAAGCATTCCTTTCTCAAAGAATTCATATTGATATTCTATAATCGCATTACAAACGCGATAGATCGTATTTCTACGTTGCTCGATACTTTTAATGATTCTGAGGGCGGATTGCAGATTCTTCGAAATATACTCTGTTGTCATCGTATCCTTACTCAGTTGTTTGAGGAGTCCTTTATAGAAGGAATTGATTTGAAGTCTGGGTGCGGCCGCGTCGTTGACCATGACCACATATTCATCTTTGACTTTCTCAACATAGACGTCCGGTACGATGTACCTGACTTCTCTAAGCGAACTGAAGCTTCTGCCCGGTTTCGGTTCAAGTGTCTTGATATAATCATATGCTTCCTGAACACGTTCTGCCGATTCACCTACTTTTTTTGCAATCTGGGCAAATCTTTTTTCACCAAGAGCCTCAAGATGATCCATGACAAGTGTGGCTTCAAGGCTATCCTCAAACCCTTGTTGGTACATTTGGATGAGCAGGCACTCTTTAATGGATCGTGCACAAACTCCCGGCGGATCGAACGTTTGGATCAGTCTGATCATCTGATCGATTTCCTCACTGGTGTGATTGAAGAGCACCATGGCTTCCTCATCATTCATATGAAGATATCCGTTGTCGTCTATATTTTCAATGATGTACTCACATACTTTTACGATTTTGGGATCGAGTTTAGTCACTTTGAGTTGCATGAGCAAATAATCCTTCAGTGTCTCCTCGTCAGCCACAAAGTTATCGTAGTTGATTTCAGAGTCAGGATTATAACCGAGGTTCCCAAGTGGTCTCGCATCTTCAAAATAATTGACCATATCTTCCCAGTCAATTTCTTTCTTATCACCCTTGTCAAGGTTATACTCATAAGGTTCTTCTGTTTCACATTCTGGTTTGACTGGTGCTTCTTCAGCTTCCGGAGATTGGGTCACTTTTTCCAGAATTGGATTATTTAAAAGTTCCTCGTTGATGAACTCGTTGAGTTCCATCGCGTTATATTGTAAGATTTCAATAGCTTGCTTCAACTCTGGCGTCATAATCAGCTTTTGAGTTTGAATCAAGTTTAAATTAAAATTCATCTTCATTATGATACCATCTCATCCTAAATCAAGTCGTGTGTTTGAACCATCTGCTAACTCAATAATTATACCAAATTGTCTTTCAAAATGATAGTGCAATAACATTTGCAAAAAACTAAAAGGCAAAGATTTCCAGATGTTGTTTCTGAAAATCTTTGCCTCATTTCATTATCTTTGTGACTTGTCGTAAGGAATACCTTCCGCTTTTGGAGCTCTAGATTTTTTGGAAGTGAATGCCAAAACAACCATTGTTGCCACATAAGGCAACATCTTGTAATAGGTCTGATCAATTCCCAGTCCATCGAGGAACGGAATCAGAGAAACTGAATATGCAAGTGTTCTTAAAAATGCGAAGAACAATGCTGCAAAGAATATTTTTCCTGGCTTCCACTGACCGAATATCATAACAGCAAGAGCGAGGAAACCGAAACCGGCTACACCGGTATGTCCACTGACATTACCATCCAAGACGCCAACAGAGTAGAAGAAACCACCTATCCCTCCAAGGATTCCCGACAAACTGACACCAGCATAACGCATGAAGTAAACGTTGATCCCCACAGAGTCAGCTGCTTGTGGATGCTCACCACAGGCACGAAGCCTGAGACCAAATCTCGTTTTATAAAAAATGATGATTGAAATGATCAATAGAACAAAACCAATCATGACTGTCAGATAGGTTCTTTGAAAAAACATTTCACCCAATATGGGAATATTGCTGAGAACTGGTACTTCTCTAATATAAAAGTTCTTTGTTGTTGTAATGCCATCACTGTTGAAAAACATTTTCGAAAACAGCAAGATCGCTGCCGGTATCATCATGTTGAGTGATACACCTGTAATGGTCTGATCGGCTTTCATCGTTACTGCCGCAAATGATAAGAGTAATGAATAAATCCAACCAGAGACGGCTGCAATTAGCATACCTAGGAGCAACAATACCTGCGGATTCATATCTACACCTTGAAAAGTGTATACGAATAAAGCGCCAAAAAAAGCACCAAATAACATTATACCTTCAAGAGCGATGTTGACGACTCCACTTCGCTCACTGAACATACCGCCAAGAGCCACCAGAAGTAGTGGAATTGCGACAGGAAGCATGTTTTGTATCAAATAATAAAAAGTACTCATTATTCAGCCTCCTTTGCTTCTATAGCCTCTTGCTCCGCTTTGTTGTCCTTTTCATCCTTATGTGTGATATGACGTTTTACAAAGCGGGCTAATGCAGTACTCATAATCATTGCAAAAGCAGAGAAGTATATGATGACACCGATGACCACATCAATGATCTCAGGTTTGAATCCGACGAGCCCGGCTAGTGATCCACCACGCTGGATATGCGAAATGAATACCGATGAGAAAATGATTCCCAGTGGATGTGCACTTCCGAGAAGTGCAACCGCAATACCATTAAAACCGTTTGCAGCGATAATGTTGATTGTTTCATAAGTCATGCTGCTTCCAGCTATCGCTGAAGGCTCCAAAATTGCGAATGCACCACCGAGACCTGCCAGTCCTCCGGCGATTACCATTGTAAGAATTATATTTTTCTTGCCTTTCATTCCAGCGTAATCACTAGCATACTTATTATGACCTGTGGCCTTAAGTTCATAACCAAAAGTGGTCTTTTGAAGTACGATGTAAAGTACGATTCCTATTATGATTGCGAGTAAAATTCCTAGATTAACGTTGGATCCATCAATCCCAAGTGATGGGATTTGAACATTTGAAGGCAAATAGTTCGTTCTGGATTTTGTTGATACAAACATGACTGCATTGCCTTGAATCCACATGTCCACCAGATACATACCGATATAGTTGAACATGATGGAGGTGATGACTTCGTTCACATTAAGTAGTGCTTTGAAAATACCTGGTATGAATCCCCAGATCATTCCTCCGAGCATTCCCGCGAGAATCGCTACAATCCAGTGAATTCCAGGTGGTAAATCCCACATGAATCCGACGTAGAGCGCGAAAAACATTCCCATGGTATATTGACCAGAGGCACCAATATTGAACAATCCCATTTTGAATGCAAATCCGACGGCAAGACCCGTCATCAATATCGGTGTTGCGAAATAAAGCACACTCCCAAATCGTCCAAGGCCACCGACCAAAACATATCGGAATCCCTTGATGGCGTTCTCAGGCTGAGCGAAGAGCATGACAATAAATCCAAAGATAAGTCCAAGGACAATCGCGATCAATGCAGAAGAGAATGCAGAAAATCCACTGATGCGCGTTATGTCTTTTAAGGCAAATCTGTTTTTTAGAGGTGTGTTGTTTTTACCCTGCATTGTCAATCTCCTTTACCGTATTGCGTTTCGCACCTGACATATAAAGACCAAGTTCTTGAACATTTGTCGTCTTTGGATCCAGTTCTCCAACAATTTCACCTTCGTACATCACGAGAATACGGTCACTGACATTCATGACCTCTTCCAGTTCTAGTGAAACGAGTAGCACACCTTTTCCTGCATCGCGTCTTTCGACAAGTTGTTTATGGATGTATTCAATTGCACCGACGTCAAGTCCTCTTGTCGGTTGAACAGCAACGAGCAACTCGTGGTTTTTATCGATTTCTCGTGCAATTATGGCTTTTTGTTGATTACCTCCGGACATACTTCTAACAACGGTAATCGGTCCTTGTCCACTTCTTACGTCAAATCGTTCAATCAGATTTTCAGCGTATTTTCTAATCGCATCAAATTTGAGGAAACCTTTATTTTGAAATTCAGGTTGCCAGTATCTTTGAAGCACCATATTTTCTTCCAGTGTATAGTCAAGAACTAGTCCGTGTTTGTGTCTGTCTTCCGGGATATGGCTCATTCCGGATACAGAACGTTCTCTGACCGATGCCTTTGAAATGTCTTTTCCACAAAGCGTGACACTGCCTTCAACCATTTTATCAAGACCAGTGAGTGCAGAGACAAACTCTGTCTGACCGTTCCCATCAATACCCGCAAGGCATACTATTTCACCTGCCCGCACATCAAATGTGACATTTCTGACTGCATTATTTTTATGATGTTTGGATGCAACAGTGACATTTTTGACAGAAAGAACCACTTCTTTTGGTTCAGCCGGCTTTTTATCTACACTGAAACTGATGTCTCTACCAACCATCATTCTTGAAAGTTCTTCTTTATTGGTCGTTTTAACATCAACTGTACCAATATACTTTCCTTTTCTTAGAACAGTACATCTGTCTGCCACGTCCATGATTTCATTGAGTTTATGCGTGATAAACAGAATTGATTTGCCTTCATTCGCAAATCCTCTCATGATACCCAAAAGTTCTTTGATTTCCTGAGGTGTCAACACAGCAGTTGGTTCATCAAAAATCAATATTTCATTTTCTCTATAAAGCATTTTTAGGATTTCCACTCTTTGCTGCATGCCAACAGAGATATCCTCAATCAATGCATCAGGTTTGATGCTCAGTCCATATTTCTCGCTGAGCTCAACAACTTTTTTTCGCGCTTCATTTTTTTCAAGAAACCCCATTGTATTAGGTTCCACACCAAGTATTATATTCTCTAGTACAGTAAAGATTTCAACGAGTTTGAAGTGTTGGTGAACCATCCCAATACCTAGTGCATTGGCGTCATTTGGATTGTTGATCTTAACAACCTGTCCATTTTTTCTTATCTCACCTTTTTCAGCTTGATATAACCCGAAAAGCACACTCATCAGAGTAGACTTTCCAGCACCGTTCTCTCCGAGCAACGCATGAACTTCCCCTTTTTTCAAATTCAGGGTGATATTGTCGTTTGCAATAATCCCAGGGAATTCTTTAGTTATACCTAGCATCTCAACAATATAATTTTCCACTTTTACCTCTTCTAATTACAATTTTGAATTTCATAACCAAATTGGTTTGTGATAATAACTTTATACGTTAATAAATCAAACTTCAAACATTGATTTTTCAGTATAAAAAAATGGGGGAAGACTTACGCATCCCCCATTGATAGACTTTTACTCGCATAAGGCGATTGCCAATATGTCAGGTAACGAAAACTGTACTTACTATCTTGTAGTTACTGATACCTTTACAAGGTTCAAAGCAGATACGAGCTCATCTGCAGTAGCAACACCACTTGGGTCTGCAACTGTGATTGAACGCTGAAGTGAAACGCTTCCGCTTTCAAGTGTAGAGAATACAGCATCATATGCAGCTTGATCAAATGATTCAAATCTGTCGAATGCGCTTGCAGAATCATCACCGATTACTGCTGTAGGAAGACCTACACCGCCGTTAGCAGCATTAAAGTAAGTAGTTTTTCCTGAGTAAGTTGCCCAGCTGTCAGTGTCATAAATAGCTTCAAGTACGCTTACAACTGATGCAGCAAGACCTTTTGTTGCTGAAGTGATGACAGTTTCACTGTCATATCTTTGGTCAACGTCAACGCCGATTACTTTGCCTTCAGACTCAGCAGCGGCTGACATAACGCTTTTACCAACAGAACCACCTGCAGCAAAGATTACTTCTGTGCCTTCTTGGTACATAGTTCTTGCAGTTGCTTTGTTTGTATCGTTTTCATCAAAGTTTCCAGTGTAGTGGTAAGTTACTTCTACCGCTCCATCTGCAAGACCGAGTTCAGCAGCTGCAGCTTCAGCACATTGAAGGAAACCATATCCGAAAGCTTGTACAGCTGGAACAGCCATGCCGCCCATGAATCCAAGCTTAGTCATGCCATCTTGAACAGCTGCGTAACCTGCGAGGTATCCTGACTCTTCTTCAGAGTACATGATACTTGCAACGTTTGATTTTGTCTCAAAAGTTGAGTAATCAGCAGTGTGTGGTGCTCCATCAAGAAGGATGAATTTTACATCTGGGTATTTTGTTTGTGCTTCGTAGATCGGTACTTCGAAAAGGAAACCAGGAGTTACAATTACTTTTGCTCCACCAGTTACAGCCAAATCGATAGCTGCAAGGTCTCCTGCGTCTGATGCTTCTTCAGGTTTGATATAAGTATGTGAAACGTCGTTAGCTTCAGCGTACTCAACAACACCTTCCCAAGCGCCTTGGTTGAATGATTTGTCGTCGATATTTCCTTTGTCCGTGATCAATGCGATTTCATAAGTGTCATCAGCTTGTGCACAACCTACTAACCCCATACTTACCAACATGATTGATAGTACAATTAGTAATACTTTTTTCATTCTAGACCTCCACTTTTAATTTCATTCGACTTGCGTCTATGAATCAATTATATCGTTATCCAATTCAAATTACAACACTAATATCTCATCAAATCCTTCTATTGCACGGATTTCACCATTTTTGGGCGCATAAATCAAGGTATCGATTTGTAAATTTATTAAAAACAAATTAAAAGCTCAATGTGAACAGTGTTTTTTTTGAAAAAACTATGTGGAAATTCTCCAAATAAGAGGTTTCATATGTAACCTCAAACGAATTGTTGTGTTAAATTACCACAAACAAAGATACCCTTATGACTCAATGGGTTAAATTGTTTGCTTTGTTTTGTATATAATTTATAAAAAGTGCATTTTTCAAACTTGCCTGTCAATTTACGAAAAAAAACACTTCAGAATCTAGTTGATCCTGAAGCGTTTGACATGTTTTTATAAATTCATTTCAAGTAAACTTACGATACCTTCTCTGGAAGCATTGTCTTTGATACATTCTCCGACTCTACTGCCATCTTTATAAAGGACTATTGTAGGCAAACCAAGTACACGTTGGCTAAGAGCCAATCTTCTATCTTGGGTCGTGTTGAGTTTACCAAATTTCACACGCCCCTCATACTCTGTAGCGAGCTCGTCAAATGTAGGCATCAAAGCGCGACATGGCTCACACCCCTCACCCCAATAGTCCACAAGAACAAGTCCTTTTGCATCCAAAACTTCTTCCTGGAAATTTTCTTTGTTGAATTCCAACATAACAGCCTCCTATTCTTCAAATGTGGCGTCTACATATTTTTCAGCTTGAACTGCCGCTATGGCACCATCTGATACTGCCGTCACCACTTGTCTGAGTGATTTGGACCTTATATCACCCGCCGCAAAAACACCGGGAATATCAGTGAGCATATTTTCATCGGTTAAAATATAACCTTGTTTGTCCGTTTTCAGTACATCCTTAATCAATTCATTTTCAGGAAGATAGCCGATAAACACAAAAATTCCCATGATCCCGTCATCAGGATTTGCATTAATAGTCGTGGTTTCACCAGTTTCAAAGTTTTCAATCACAACACCTTGAACGATGCCATCCCCGAGAATTTCCTTTGGACCTGAATTGTATATAAAGTCCATTTTAGGATTTTTCATAGCTTTTTCAACTATGGATTTGGCAGCTCTAAAGGTGTCTCGCCTATGAACAACTGTCACCTTTCGTGCAAACTTTGTGATGAACATGCCCTCTTCCAGAGCAGTATCTCCGCCACCAAAGACAATCACTTCAAGGTCGGTGAAAAATTCTGCGTCACAAGTCGCGCAATATGAAACTCCTTTTCCAGTCAATTCATTTTCGCCTGGTACTCCGAGTTTTCTAGGAGATGCCCCAAGTGCCAAAATTACTGATTTTGCTTCGATCAAGCCTTGATCCGTATGAATTTTCTTGATTTTTCCATTCAGTTCCATTGCGGTCACATTAGCTTTTTTTCTTTTAGCTCCAAAAGACTCACATTGCTCCACCATACGAGCTACTAGAGACGGCCCTGTAGCATCTTCAATAGAACCAGGATAATTCGCTACTTCTTCAGTTCCAGAAATCTGACCTCCGGTTTTGTCCCTTTCCAGAATCAAAGTGGACATCTTCGCACGAGCCGCATAAAGTCCAGCGGATAATCCAGCCGGACCGGCACCAATAATCACTACATCATAAAGCGATTCCATTCGATTGCCTCCAAATATTTTTTGTTATTCACCTCTTACATCCAGTACAGCGAGTGCAATATTGGATGCATGATCGGAAATTCGCTCAAGGTTGCTGAGCATATCGAGGAATACGATACCTGAGTTTGTCTCGCAACGTCCCTCATTAAGTCTTGATATATGTTTTTTACGTAAGGTTTTTTCCATTTCGTCAATAGCACCTTCTATTTCAACAACTCTTTGAGCTTTATGACGATCCCCTTCTCTTAGTGAGTCCATGGCCATATCAAATGCCTTTGATACCTGATCCACCATTTCCTTCATTTCAGCTACAGCCTTTTCTGAGAAAGTCACCTCATTGTCAACTTTATACATACCAAGCTCAGCGATGTTGTCCGCATGGTCGCCCACGCGCTCTATATCATTAATGGTACTGAACAGTCCATCGATGATTTGACGATCTTCAAAATCTATGGCTGTATTGGATAATTTAATCAAATAATTACTGATTTCTCTTTCGAGCATATTGATGGTTTTCTCAATTTTGAATGTTTTCTCCGCTGCTTTGATATTGTTGGTTTCAACACTCTCAACAGCACTTTCTAGGGACAATTTTGCCAAATTCCCCATGTGGAGCACTTCTTTGATGACTTGACCCATCGCGATGGTTGGAGTCTCGAGTATACGTTCATCAAGATATTTGGTGCCGAACATCTGCTCTTCCTTTTCTTCATCCGTCACAGGAAGAAGTTTGGTCACAGCTTTGACGATCAAACCTGCAAATGGAAGGAGCAACAGTGTGTTTACCACGTTGAAAAATGTATGGGCATTGGCAAGTTGTCGAGCTGGTTCATCGCTCATACTCACAACCAAATTCACAGTCAATTTACTGAAGAAGATGATAAATACTATCGTACCAATAACGTTGAAAAGTAGGTGCATGAGTGCGGCACGCTTTGCAGTCCTATTCGCACTAATGGATGAAATCAGTGCTGTTGTACAAGTTCCGACATTTGTACCGAGTAGTACTGGGAACGCAGCCTGAATAGGAAGTGCTCCAGTCATTGCGAGCGCAACCAAAATACCGGTTGATGCAGATGAACTCTGAACCAATGTGGTGATCACAAAACCGAGGACAAAGCCTTCCACAGTTCCGAGAATCGTTCCAGAACCTATTGCTGAAACCATTTCTGTGAATCCTGCGAAATCCTTAAGTGGAGACATCGCCTCTTTCATAATGTCCATACCAAGGAAGAGCATACCAAAACCGAGTACAATCTCACCTACGATAATTTGTTTGTTTTTCTTGGAAAATAATTTGATGGCACTACCTACTGCAATTGCCACTGGTGCGAGTGCAGTCAAGTTGATGGATACAAGCTGGGCAGTAATCGTTGTACCGATGTTGGCACCCATGATGATTCCAATGGCTTGTGTTAGGTTCATGATTCCGGCGTTTACAAAACCTACCACCATGACGGTAGTCGCCGATGAACTTTGAACTATGACCGTTACAAGTGCACCTACGAGAACCCCTTTAAAGATATTGCCAGACAATTTTTCAATGATTTTTTCCATTTTATTGCCTGCTGATTTTTCAATACCATCACTCATTACATTCATTCCATAAAGGAATAATCCTAATCCACCAAATAATGGGATCAAAATCGCCAAAATGTCTTTAGCCGTAAAGCTATTCATACGAATCTCCTTATAAAAAATAATAATAGTCCATAAAAAAGCACCACAAGCGATGTCATCAACATGAATGTAGTGTTTTATTCAAAATACCTTACTTTAGATCAAAAAAATCATTTTGCCTCAATGCCTCGTATAATATGATCGCCACAGAATTGGAAAGATTGAGGCTCCTTAGATGCTCATCTTTTTTCATTGGAATCTTGAACCGGGTTTCAGCGTATTTTTCATGGATATGAGCTGGAAGTCCAGATGTCTCTTTTCCAAATACAATAAAACAATTGTCCTCAAATTCAAATTCGTCATAATATTTATTGGCTTTGGTAGTAGCAAAATACAATTTTTCATGACCGTATTTCTCGAAAAAAGCTTCCTCGCTCTCATGAACTTCCAAATCAAGGAAAGCCCAATAATCAAGTCCTGCCCTTTTCACGTGTTTATCGTCTATGGAAAACCCAAGCGGTTTGATCAAATGTAGTCTAGATCCCGTTATTGCGCAAGATCTGGCTATATTTCCCGTATTGGGTGGAATTTCCGGTTGATAAAGTACAATGTTGATTCCCATAACTCTTCTCCAAATCTATCGCTTTATTCCGATATCGAATTCTATTTCACCAAGGGTTGAAACCAATGGGACACAAATCGTTTCCAGACCTGACGATGAGATTTCGATAGCCTGACCTTTGACCAATGAAGGTGGGGTTATATCAATTTTCACACCTAAATTAAAAAGCAAAGTTGCAGAATTGCCCATAATCATGTTGCCAAGTTCAGACAAGGCGCTTTTTGCCATTTCATCAATTTCATCGACTGGCATACCCATCATCATACCTGATGCGACTGCTTTAGCCATTTGCTCAGACAAGCTGAAAACCGCTTGTCCTCTAATATCACCTGTGATACCAAGCAGGATTACGATTTCTTTGGTCGGAAACGGATTCTGTCTGATATAGGGTCTACCCACTGAAAATTTTTCTGTGACAAAGTTGTTAAGAACTTCGGTAGACGCTTTTATAAACGCGTTTACATATTCTGCTTTCATACCATCGCCTCCCATCTCACGTATCTATTAATAATAATACTATAGCACATTTCATTTATAGATTATACATGATTATAACAATGATTCCCAAAATAATCCTGTAATACGCAAATATTTTCATATCATGCTTTCGAATATAATTCATGAAGAAAGCAATTACCGCATATGCGACAATAAAGGAAACCAATGTACCGATCCATAACATTTGCCACTCATCAGGAAGAATCTCTCCCGAATAAGAAATCATCTTATAAACAGCTGCTCCGAGGAGCGCAGGCATCGCTAAATAAAATGAAAATTCCGCGGCAAGCTTTCTGGAATACCCAACATATAAACCACCAATAATAGTGGATGCTGAACGGGACATCCCAGGAAGCAGAATCGCCAACGTCTGAAATATACCTACAATGAAAGCGTTTTTAAATGTGATTTGCTCATCGGTCTCTATATTTGACGCATGATCCCTGGATTCCATTATGATCAATAAAACACCACCAACAATCAGTGCAATGGCAACTGTGATTGGATTGAAAAGATACTTGTCTATTACATCTTCCAGTGTAAAGGCGATAATAACTGCAGGAATTAATGCGAATGCTACTTTAAACCACAATGAAAAATATGCTTTCATGGATTTTTTACCGCTGATTGGCGGAAGTACTTTGTCCCTGAAATAAATCATCGCCGCAAATATCGCACCTGATTGAATGACAATGGCGAAAAAGTTTGCAAAAGCGCCATCAAAATCCAAAAACTTGTTTGCTATGATCAAATGACCTGTTGAAGACACAGGTACAAACTCTGTCATGCCTTCTATGATCCCTAGTATGATTGCTAATATAATCGTATTCACTGTTCACCTCATTATTGGTTGATTGCTTTGATAACCGGAAAGCCCATCACATATTCTACTTTGTTGATGCCACAATTGTCAATGCCGAATCTCCAGTATCCCGATGTATCTCCATAACATAAGTAGCTGAGCAACGTTTGGATTACACCGCCATGAGCGACTATTACAATATTGTCACTAGAGTTCAAATCCAAATTTTTGATGATTTCTTTGTAAACTCCTGTGGTCCTTTCAAACATTTCAAGAACACTTTCTCCTTCTGGAACTATGAAATGATCGAAATCTTCGAACCAACTATTTAAAAGTTCAGGTTCCTCCTTTTGAATAGTCTTGAAATCCTTACCCTCCCAGATGCCAAAATTCATTTCCATCAACTCATCTTTGACTACGATATCCACCTCATGATAGAGTGCTATTTTTTTAGCTGTGTCATACGCTCTTGAAAGTGGTGAAGTATATATAGCAGTAACAGGAATATCTTTCATCCTCTCCGCTACTGACGCTGCTTGTTCGATTCCGATTTCGTTGAGTGACACGTCCCAAACTCCTGCGAATTTCTTTTCGGCGTTCGCATAGGTTTGTCCGTGTCTTATGAAGTATATGGTCATGTTCGCTCCTCTATTTTTTTTGGTTGTTTTCCTCTACTGATAATGCCCATTGTTCTTTGGCATACTGCTTGAGCAGTCTGTTCTTATAAGCATACTCATGTCTGATAGTCATATCAAACCACCTTATGGCGTCCTTATAATTGCCCTGTTGTCTATTGAGCTCTCCGATCAGATATATGATCTCGAGTTCCTTCTCTGGAACTTCCTCAAACCGTTCAAGTTCATAACTGGATAAAAATGCGCATAGTGCCATCTCAGTGTATCGCTTCGCCTCGTCATCCTCTCCAAGCTCACGGTTGAACCACGCCAATCTAAGATATAGTTTGCCAAAGACACTCTGTTTGGCACTATGGACTTTATAACTCGCAAGTGCAATTCGATGCACGCTTATGGCGATTTCCGTATTTCGCTCCTCACAGAAATTTTGAGTTCTCCAGTGACTGGAAATGGTATTTTCAATAATTGCTTTCTCAGAACTTTCAAGAACCTGCTTAAAATCGTTTTCAAATTTGGCGTACCCACACTTCGGACAGCAGATCACTCCGTAATACGTGGGATTTTCTCCACCAAATATCGCATGAAAATCCTTTTTTCTTTCCTTCGCCCTAATTGCAGATGTTTTGACTTGCTTTGAGGTGAAGGTGTTACCGCAGACCTGACAGGTATAACTGCGGTCAAATAATGATGACATAATAAACTCCTAATTCTTCCAATGAATATCAATGATATCCCCATGTTTCAAAAGATCGGTATATTTGGCGCGTTCACCGTTCAATTTGATGTTAAGGATGCCTTTCGGTTTCGTCAAATCAAAATCTATATGATTGAATACATCCACGAAAACGACTTCACTGGTTTTTTTTGTAATAATTATCGGCTCACCATTGATGATCACTTGAAGATGATCACTTTCAATCTCCTGTGATACAGTTTCCGATATTACTGACTTTTGTTCTTTTTTCTTATAGTGATATTTCTCTCCAAATCGGATCGCATCCTCTTCATCAAGTGGAGTTCCACCATTTAATAACGTAAACTGACTTGGGTCGAGTTCAACCAATTTAAAGAGATCTTTCGCTGTTTTGACACCGATGGTCTCTATGATATCATTTTCACCAATCGTGTACTCTCCAGTTCTATGGATTCCGTTTACACTGACAGCTTCAATGCATTTGATTTCTTGACCTTCCAGGTGTATGGACGATCCAAGGTTCACAATTTCCTTCAGGTGAACTCTTCTTTTCCCACCTTTTGCGGCGGCAATGACAACAATTTGATCCTTATGGTTGATACGTGTATCCAGGGCAGCAAGTGCACCATTTACAAGTATTCTAGCGGGTTCGCCATAATCTCCACGTATGGTTTTCTCTGATCCGTCAATAGTAACCGTGTAACTCTCACCTCTTTCAGATATGAGACTTCTTGCATTATAACCGGTGAGAATCAAAGCGTCAGATACATGAAGAGGTTTAGTATTAAAAAGTCTGATTGCAGTCTCATTTACATTGACCTGAATGAAATCCTGATCACGTTCTTCAAATGCTGTTACTCCAATTCCAATTGGTGTTATGAACTCTGGACCATGAAGAGTGCTCGTCTCGAAACTTAAGATATCGAGTTGATCCACAGATTTTATGACAACACGTTCTTTTGAAAGGCCAAGAGCTTCAGCTAAGTACTCTGTGAAATTTGGGATCTGGGAGCCGCCCCCGATGCAAAAAACCGCACTTGGGGCTTTCTTGTTGAGCTCAAGCAGGTTGTCTGCGATCTCTTTTGTAATAGTCTTTATGGTGGTGTCTATTTCTTTCATTATTTCGGTTGTGGACAAACTGTGTTTGAGTCCAAGTATATCCACAAATTCATGTTGTTCCTTGTTTATGAGTTCAATTTTAAGGGCTTCAGCCATATTGAAATCCAGCAGATAGGTTTGAGCCATTTTTTCTGTGATCTCATCACCAGCAAGTGACACCATGCCATATGATACTACCGATCCTCCACTGGATATCGCAATATCTGAAGTGCCAGCGCCAACATCTACTAAAGCAAGATTAAGAAGTCTCAAATTTTTAGGAATGGCAACGTTCATGGCTGCGATAGGCTCAAGTGTCAGATTCATCACTTCAAGGCCTGCCCTATGAACCACCGAATATAAACTGTCCACTACTATATGTGGCAAAAATGTGGCTATGATTTCAACACTAAGTGTGCCACCTCTATGCCCGATTGGATTGAGAATCATGTTTTGATCCAGATAGTAATTTACGACACTGAACCCCACACAATAATAATCTGATGAGGATTTTTCTTTGGTTGAAAGATTTTTCTGCGCCATCTGAATCGCTTGCATGTCCACACTGTCTGTAAGTATCTTATCGATTTCTTTGGTGACATCTATTTCCATATCAACGGTTGCGCGTTCGGTTTTCAGTGAGCGTCCTGCTGCGGCAATCGCAGCCTGTTCTAATTTGAAACCGTTTCGATCCTCAATTTTCTCTACCACAGCTTTAACAACTGCAGTCACTTTCCCAATGTCATGTATTTGTCCATCAAACATTGCACGATCAGGATGTGCCATCATCTCATGATCGACAACAACATACTTGTCACCTTCCTTTTTGGAAAGTATACCAACAACACTTCGCGTTCCGATATCCAGCGCAAACATCAAATTTTTGGGTATAGGATTTAATCTTTTATTCATCTGATTACTCCTTCACACTTTTTTTATAATACTCGCACAAGTCGTTCAAGGCACATTCAGAACAGTTAGGTTTTCTGGCTTTGCATACTCTTCTTCCATGGAAGATCAGTTGATGGTGTGCTTTGGTCCAGTGGGATTGATCAATGATCTTTTGAAGCTGAGTTTCTGTCTGCTCAACTGTCTTTGCCTTTGCAAGACCAAGTCTGTTCGACACCCTGAACACGTGGGTGTCCACGGCAATTGCAGGAATACCAAAAGCATTGCTTACAACTACATTTGCTGTCTTTTGACCGACACCAGGAAGCGATTTAAGTGCTTCATGGGAACTTGGCACTTCACCCTTCCAGTGTACTACAAGTTGCTCGGCGGTCAGGTGGAGATTTTTGGCTTTTGTTCTATATAATCCACATGGTTTTATGATATTTTCGAGTTCATCTATCGGAATGGCCATTAACGACTCGGCATCCGGTGCAATTTTAAAAAGGTCTCTCGTCACCATATTTACCCTTACATCTGTACACTGCGCGCTCAAGATGACTGCAATCAAAAGCTCATATGGATTTGTGTAATCAAGTTCCGCACTCGCCTCAGGGTAAAGTGAGTCCAGCACCATAATAATCTCATTAGCTCTTTTTTTAGTCATTTGAACACCTGTCTTTCCTATAATTCATTTTCTTAAATATTATAACACATCTGAAAAAAAAAATAGGTGCAAAAGATTGCGCCTATTTGATTTGAATTTTAGTTTTCCTCAGTCAAATTAATGACTTTACTGAGTGTATATATAATCCATGAATAGATGGGAATGGTCACAACAGAAGCGATGATCCTTCCTGGAAGTAGAGCGATGAAGCCTTTGTCCAGCATCATGGAAAGCCAAAGCGTATTGAGAAAAAGGGCTTTGAACACATAAGTTATGCTGACCGTGAATGCGATTTTATCAAACTTGATCTTTTGCTCGAGATGCTTGAAACGGCTTGAAATTGCAAATGGGAGTACGACGAAAAGCGCTGTCACAAGTGCCATCAAAATAAGCATAGGCAAAGCCGATGTGTCGTTGAATCTCAGTGCGCCTTCAGAAAAGACAATGACATCAGTTGTCATCATCAACATCAATATGCCACCTGCGAATAGAACCATCAGAATCGCATTGATGTAATTGAAGTTCATTTTGGACCTATGAATCTTGAGGTTTTGGAACAGTATGCCTGAAATGATACCGTAAAGTGCGGCTGTGAGTGTAAATCCTGGAAAGAACATACCTCCCATCGGATTGATCATGAATCCCACAAGGTCTGATATGACCCCTACGACACCTCCGACCACTGGTCCAAGCATCATCCCCGCAATTATAAGCGGTATGTTGCCAAATCCGATTCTTAGTGCGGGCAATCCCCCAATTGGAATCATGTAGGAAAAAAATCTTGTGAGTATGATACTCACTGCGGCGAGTAAAGCCGCTTTGACCAAAACGGAAGTTCTAAATCCGCTTCTTGGTTTGACACTTTTCATATTATGCTCTCCTTTCATGTAAATTCCTACTATTACATTACTATATGAAGCGCATAATAATGCAACAGCGGACGCAGCAAAACATCGCAGACCTAAGTCTTTCGTTTAAGGACAACTTCCCATTCCTTAACACTTGACGCGTTTTACCTACTCTGTTACCGTAGCAATTCTAATTCTAAAGCAAAGCATCCAATTCGTCAACAACCTTCTTGAACACGCTTAAAGCATTCGCCACAGGAGCTTTCGTCTCCATATCAGCACCTGCTTTTCTAAGTATGTCAATTGGGTAATCACTGCAACCGCTTGAAAGGAATTCCAGATATCTTTCCACTGCGGGTTCACCTTCCGTAAGGATTTGATTAGCGAGTGCGATAGCTGCTGAAAAACCGGTCGCGTATTGATAAACATAAAAATTATAATACATATGAGGAATTCTCGCCCACTCGTATTTGATAGCATCATCAATAATCACATCAGGTCCGAAATATTTTTTGTTGAGCTCCAGATAGTGGTCACACATGAACTCAGCTGTGAGCGCGCCACCCGCTTCAACATGACTATGAATATCCCTTTCAAATTCAGCGAACATGGTCTGTCTAAATATTGTTCCTCTAAATTGTTCCAAATAATGATTTAGAATATATTTTCTTTTGCCTTCATCTTCAATAGTATTGAGCAGATGATCATTCAACAAGGCTTCATTTGTGGTTGATGCCACCTCAGCCACAAAAATCGAATAATTGCCATAGACGTAGGGTTGGTTTTCTCTGGTCAGATAACTGTGGACGGAGTGCCCAAGTTCATGAGCCAGTGTAAACATACTGTCCACATTGTTCTTATGATTCAGTAGCACATAAGGCTTAGAATCATAAGTTCCCCAAGAATAGGCACCAGAACGTTTGCCTTCAGTCTCGAACACATCAATCCATCTGTCTTCAAATGCCGACTTTACAGTGTCTTGATATTTCTTGCCTAGTGGACCGACAGCTTCTATGACAATTTCACGTGCTTCATCATATTCCACAGGAAATTCAACGTTTCCGACAATCGGTGTATAGACATCATAGAGATGAAGTTCTTCAAGTCCAAGAACTCTTTTTCTAAGTTTCATATACTTGTAAAATGTTTCTAGATTGGCATTGACCGCCTCAATCAACTGATCTGGTACAGAGACCGGGATATTGTTTTCAAATAATGCTGCAGCTCTGGAAGATGAATGTTTTCTCATCTTGCTATAGAATATGTTCTTCTTTACTTCGCTTTGCATCAATGTGGCAATCGTATTGATATGACTTTCATAAACTTTGTAATATTTATTGAAAGCATCTTCACGAAGCACACGGTCTTTGCCCATAAGCAGTGGCACATAAGTACCATTAGTGAGTTTATGGGTTTTTCCCTCTGAATCGGTAACGTCTTCAAAAGTCATATCCGCATTTAAAAGCATCCCATAAGCATTTGAAGGAACACCTGCAAGCTCTTCGGTTTGAGCAAGTACAGACTCGAGTTCTTCAGACAATGTGTGCGGTTTGCTTCTGAATAAATCCGAGAATGCTTGTCGATATATTTGGAGCGGTTCATAAGCGAGCATTTTTTCAATAGTCTCAAATTCCACTGACAAAAGTTCAGGATTGAAAAAAGAGAGGGCATCACTGATTTCCGTCATTAGCGTTTCACTTCTTGATACTAATCCTTGATATGTGGGACTCTTGGTGTTTTCATCCAATTTCATTCGTGAATATGTCACCAGATCAGTGAGCTTTCTAGAAATGCTTTCCCTGGACCTTATAGCTTGATGCAATGTCTCTGGTGACTCCAAAAGTTTACCTTTGAATCTTTTGAATGCTTCCGTCTCATCTTTCACTTCTTTGAATGAAAGCTCCCATTTGTCATCATCCTCAAATAAATCAGTGAGATTCCATAGGTATTTTTCATCAATTTCTGAACGTTTCATCAATGCCTCCTCGTCAATTGCTATATTTGGTCGTGCTTTCCTCGAGTGATGATATATAATGCACCAGGTCATCAGGCATATATATGAGTTTTAGTCCGCAACTATATACATCACCTTCTGATTTGCACCACACTACTTTTCCGATGATGACAAAATTTTCGTCATCGAGATCGAGATTCATACTTATGGTGACGTCCGGATCAAGCTTGATGCTTGATTTTATGCCGAGTCCGCCGACAGAGATGTCTCTGAATGTGATTTCAAGTGGAGTATGGATTTCTACCGAACGATTAGTCGCATGAAAATTATACGTTTCTATGTTGCCAAGTTCGTTAAAACGTTTATCACGACGATGATCCATGAAACACACCTCCTTTTATCTATAATTACCCTTTATATGAGCTCTTTAACGAAACTATTCTGTTGAATACCAAATGTTCAGGTTTTGAAAGCTTGCTATCCTTGACAAAGTAACCATGTCTCAAGAATTGATAATGCGTGATTTCAGGCTCAACATTGAAACTCGGTTCAAGTTTACAGTTTTCCATTACTATAGCTGAATTTGGATTAAATATAAGCGCACTATTGTCATCATTTTCATCTTCGCGATATACCAGGTTATCATATAGTCTCACAGTGGCATCGACAGCATGTTTCGCACTGACCCAGTGTATGGTGCCTTTGACTTTTCTGCCTTCAAATCCTGAACCACTTTTAGTTTCAGGATCGTACGTACATCTGAGCTCGATAACTTTGCCGTCCTCATCCGTGATAGCTTCATTACATGTAATGAAATACGCTTTACGTAATCTAACTTCGTTTCCAATATAAAGTCGATGAAACTTTTTAGGTGGATCCATCTCAAAATCTTCTCTCTCAACATATATCTCACGCGAGAAAGGTACGAGTCTTGATCCGGCTCCTTCCACGTCACTATTGTTCTCATCATCCATCCATTCCACTTTGTCTTCTGGATAGTTTGTGATGACCACTTTAAGTGGATCGAGTACGACCATTTTTCGCGGTGCTTTGAGTTTCAGATCTTCCCTCACACAGTGTTCAAGCAGACCACGATCCACTATGCTGTTGCTCTTTGCAACACCAATGCGCTCAGCAAAATCCTTGATGGCTTCCGGAGTGATGCCTCTTCTTCTCATACCTGAAATGGTATCCAGTCTCGGATCATCCCAGTCTGCCACCACGCCGTCGTCTACCAGCTTTTTAAGGTAACGTTTTCCAAGTACGGAATCTTTGATATATAGTTTTGCAAATTCTATTTGTCTTGGACGTTCCACAGCATAGTCATCCAGGTTCATAAGCACCCAATCATAAAGGGGTCTGTGATTTTCAAATTCGAGAGAACAAAGCGAATGGGTTATGCCTTCGATGGCATCTTCAATCGGATGGGCATAATCGTACATCGGATAGATGCACCACTCATCACCTGTGTTATGGTGAGTCGCATGGGCAATTCTATAAATTACAGGATCTCTCATGTTGATGTTGGAGCTGGTCATATCAATTTTCGCACGCAAAACACGTGTCCCATCGGGAAATTCGCCGTTTTTCATTTGTTCGAATAATTTAAGATTTTCTTCCACGCTGCGATTTCGATACGGACTCTCAGTTCCCGGTTCAGTGAGCGACCCTCTGGTAGCCTTGATTTCATCAGCACTTTGGTCGTCAATATAGGCAAGTCCTTTTTCAATCAGTTCAACAGCATAAGCATACATTTGGCCGAAATAGTCAGACGCATAAAAAAGAGCGTCCCATTTGCATCCAAGCCATTCGATGTCTTCCATGATCGAATTGACGTATTCCACATCTTCTTTCGTAGGATTGGTGTCATCAAATCTGAGGTTGAATTTTCCACCATATTTTTTTGCTGTCAAATAGCTGATCAATATCGCTTTGGCGTGTCCAACATGAAGGTAACCGTTAGGCTCCGGAGGAAATCTGGTTTGTATGCTCTTTACCTTTCCGCTTGAGAGTTCTTCTTCGATAATGTTGTGAATGAAATTTGAACTCATTGCTGTATCATCTTTAATCATATCTTCATTTTTCATTTAATCTTTCCTCCTTTATTTTCTCGTTTTCTGTTTCATAATATTTGATAAAAGCATGAACTACGCTTGGATCATATTTTTTACCGGATTGCCCTAATATGTCTTTAATAGCCTCATTATGACTGATTGCAGTCCTATAAGGCCTATCGGTTGTCATGGCATCATATCCGTCAGCCACTGCGACGATTCTTGAGACCAGTGGTATCTCCATTCCTTTAAGACCTTGAGGATATCCTGTACCATCATAATTTTCATGATGAGAAAGCACATATTCCCCTACGCCAGCCAAATTTGGTGAGGAGATCAAAAGGTGGTACCCGATTTCCGAATGCTTACGAATAGCTTTTCGATCTTCATCTGTAAGCGGTTCTGTCTTTTCAAGAATTTCAGATGAAATAGACACCATACCGATATCATGCATCAAAATCGTGAGTTCCAGTTCTTCCATCAATGCCTCGCTCAAGTTGAGCATTACACCAATTTGTTCAGCTGTATTCTTCATCCTGTGACAGTGTTCAAAAGTTTCCAGACTTGTTTCAGACAACTGGTTCTGAAGAGACTGGATCATCATGGACTTAATACGTTTGGACTCCCTCAGTTTCTTTCTGTACATCTGGTGATCCGCTTCCCTGAAAAGACTGTCAATGGATTGAGACTTGTTCTTTTGGATCGCATACCCCAGGGATATGTCCATAGGGAAGGGAAACACTCTTTGCTCTTTGCATTTCACATTGACACGATCGATCAGAATGTCTATATTTTTTTTCAGGGTCAAAATCGCAAACTCATCGCCACTCAGCCTGGCTATGATATCTGTCTCTTCATCAAACACAGAAAGAAATACTTTTGAGATCTCTTGAAGCAAAGCATCACCACTTTTATGTCCAAATGCGTCATTGATCATTTTGAGTCCGTTGACGTCGCCAATGATGATAGCAAGATTCTTGTGCCCGGCCTTTGCGTACTCATCGAGTTTTCGATCAAAATATACCCGGTTGTAAAGGCCTGTCATGGCATCGTGTTCCATCAGAAATTTAACAGTTTCCTCAGCTCTTTTTTTGTCTGTGATGTCATTGGCAACGGATTGGATTTCAACCATCTCACCAGAATTAAAGATAACTCTGTTCCGCATTTCAATAAACAGCAGTTCACCTTTCAGGTTTTTCATTTCAAGTTCAAGTCGATCATCTATGTTGTCAAGACATGCCTCGAAAAAACTTTGACGTCGGAAACGTGAGAGTGTTGTTTCTGAAAACAGGTCATCTAGTTGCAAAACTTGACTATTCTCATCAATCACGAACGTTTCTTTGAATGTCTTATTGCAACTGGTTAAATTCCCATTGCTGTTGAAAGTGAATATCAATGCGGACGCATTGTCAAAAAGTTCTTTATAGCGGGATTCGCTTTCCATCAGTTTTATCGCAATCTCATGGGCATCTGTGATATCTCGTAAAATCCCCTTTTCGTGGGACAAGACTCCTTCAGGAGTATATTCATGAATAACCCATTCTTCGACCCATCGGACGTTGCCGTCACTGCATACCACTCTGTATTGGTTTTTGTATGACCTTGTCTCGTTCATTCTTGCGCTATATAGTTCCCTCTTTACCCGTTCACGGTCATCTTCATGGACAAATTGCCAATAATCCGCCAAAGGTCCATTATAGAAATCCTCTGGCTTGTACCCAAAGATTGAAATGTTGTCCGAAACAAAGTCCGTAGGGATATCTTGTGACAATGTCCATTTGAAAATCACCAAATTACTTTTCTCTATGATGTCATATGCTTCTTCAAGGTCTATATTGACTCTTTTGGAATGTGAATGCTGCTCCATACTCTGCCCCCCGAAATATTATTTCATGCTTGCTGGTGCAAAATTTTATTGATCGCTTCAATTGCATATTCAATTTCATCATCTGTTGTAAAATGAGAAACACTGAATCTTACTGTTCCGCTGGGATAACTGCCATATGCCTTATGTGCAAGTGGTGCGCAGTGCAGTCCTCCACGTGTGGATATATCATAGGTTTTACTCAGTTCATAAACCACCGTCGAGTTGTCCAGTGTAAGGAAATCCAAAGCTAATATGCCAACCCTTTT
Organism: Clostridiales bacterium; assembly: GCA_021107455.1. Lineage (GTDB taxonomy): Bacteria > Bacillota > Clostridia > Peptostreptococcales > Acidaminobacteraceae > Fusibacter_D. The sequence goes on from JAIOSU010000204.1 coordinate 23,665, forward strand.
ATCGATGTCCAAATTGCCGATGATTCTGACTCTTGAGTCGTTTTCAAATGCGTTTTGAAACCTTTTGATCAGTGTATTCTCTTGATTTCTGATTTGTTCAAGACCAATGGACCTGATATATTCTATTCCAGCTTTAAGTCCAAGTATACCAAGTACATTCTGGGTGCCTGACTCAAATTTGTCGGGCATCATTTCCGGTTGCTGTGAGGATTCTGAAACACTTCCTGTTCCACCGAGTATGAACGGTTCAACGAATTCAGAAAAGCCGGGTTTGATCAAGAGTCCACCAATTCCTTGTGGTCCCAGTAGGGATTTATGACCGGTGAAAGCTAAAAAGGTAGCTCCTGACGCTTCAAAATCAACATCCAAAACACCTGCAGATTGTGCTGTGTCCAACAAAAAAGGTACATCAAACTCAGAACACATTGAACCAATACGATTGATATCAACTATATCACCGGATACATTGGATGCATGTGTGGCAATCATAAGTTTCGGGCGGGTTTGCAGCTGGATTCTCATTGCATCATAATCCAGTTGCCCCTCAAATGTTAGCGGTACCACTGAATAGGTCACATTCTTTTTTCGTTTCAAGTAATCAAGCGGTCTGATCACTGCATTGTGCTCTAGCGTTGTGGTCACAACGTGATCTCCATCTGACAGAAAACCACTTAACACAAGATTTATACTTTCGGTGATATTCTTGGTGAACACCACATGATCTATAGCTCTGAAATTGAAAAAATCCGCAATCAATGCCCTGGCATCATATACAGAACGTTCCAAATTCAGTGCATCCCTGGTTTGACTTCTGTGCAAACTGCCACTGCCTTGGTGTAATGTATCAATAATCGTATCGATTACTATTTTGGGTTTGGGGTAGGATGTCGCTCCATTATCCAAATATACTATCATAAGAACCTCTCGTGGGTCATATCGTTTTTAGACCTTCTTACAATTATATCATAGGAACGAAAAAAACGCAGATAAAATCTGCGTCTTGCAATTAACTCTCATTACCTGAAAAATGTCGCCCTTCCACACTAAATATAACCCACTCAGCGATATTGGTCGCGTGATCTGCCATTCTCTCCAGATATTTCGCAATCATGAGGAAATCCATACATTGCTTAATTTCATCTGGTTTATCTTTCATAATGACTTCAAGGTCTTTGAATATCGTCCTGAAATAATCATCCACAATATCGTCATCTTTGCAAATCACTCTTGCCTTGTCAACGTCTTGGTCGATGTAGCAATCAATTGTCATTTTGATCATTTTTCTTACTTCTTTGGCCATCTTGGGAATATCGATCAGAGGTTTGACATATACCTTGTTTGCCAAATCAATCGTGATCTTTGAAATGTCCTGGCAATGATCTGCGATTCTTTCAAGGTCTGTTACGATTTTCAGCACTGATAGAATTTCTCTAAGATCCGTTGCAACAGGCTGCTGAGTCGCTATGGCAGATATGCATTTGCTTTCGATGTCGATTTCCATTTGGTCGAATTTATCATCGCCAACGATGATTTTTTGAGCAAGTTCCACATCCTGTTTCACCAGTGCCTCTATGGTTTCCTCAAGAGCTTTCTCAATCAA
>JAIOSU010000101.1 GCA_021107455.1 Clostridiales bacterium
AGGAAACATGATCAAGAACAAAAGGTTATCCAAATCCATAGCAGATGCATCCTGGGGTATATTCCTCGATATGCTTGAGTACAAGTCCCTTTGGCATGATAGAAAATATATAAAAATCAATACCTTTTTCCCGAGCAGTCAGCTATGTTCCGGCTGTGGTTATCAAAACAAAAACATGAAGAAGCTGCACATCAGGACATGGGAATGTCCCATCTGTGGTGAATTTCATCACAGGGATGAAAATGCAGCCAAAAATATCAAGGCAGAGGGTCTAAGAGTAGCGTTTAAGACTATTGCCGATAAGTAAGGTACTGGAGCTACCCGATATTAAGCCTGCGGAGTCCTAAATAAGACCTCGAAACCTAATGAGGCACAAGACTATGAAACAGGAATCTCCCACTTCAAAAGCTATGCTTTAAGTGGTGAGAGTGTTCAACCAATCGTGGCTATGTGAATCTGAATGGAATCAAAAACAATATTTACACCCTTTTAACTGGCGGCGAAGTGTCAATGGAAGTGACTAAATCAATTGATCTCCCTCTGGAAGCACTCGAGAAATTTGTCGGTGATTTTGAAATTCCTGAAGTCCTCAAAATCAAAATGTTCGTTCTTGATGGCAAGTTGATGTTTCAAGGCGAAGGACAACCGTCAGTAGAATTGACACCGACCAGTACTGTGAATTTTGAGAACAAGACCTATGGCATCGCCATTCAATACAATGATGAAACCAACCCAACCTCATTCACGCTATTCCAAAGCGGACTGAGTTTTGAAGCGATTAAGCTGGGCTTAGAGTAATGTAATGTGAAAAACACCTAATGTCAGACCACGTGTCCGATGTTAGGTGTTTTGTAATTTAAGCAGCATCATAATGTATTTATTTCTGAAAAAACTATGCGGTTCATTAGTTCAATATGCGTTTTTCTTTCTCATCTCGAGCAATCCTACTGATCTGTAGACTGAGGTTCCTTGCCTCATGATAATTGACTTCCCCATTCATCCACTTGATCATCGCCTAACATGCCGTCACATTCCGTTCATAATTCGCAACAATCAAACCATTAGGAGCAACAAAGTTCTCCGTCACCTTGAATGCCGCAGGAATTGTACCTTCAGCGAACAAACGTTTTCCACTTCCCAACGTTATCGGGTAAATCATCAGCCAAAATGCATCAATCAAATCATGCCTGAGTAGTGTTTGAATGAGATCTCCACTTCCCCATATGTGAATATCCGGTCCTTCTTGCTGCTTGATCTGTTTGATCTGCTCGGCAACATCTCCACTTAAAATTACTGTCGACTCCCACTCACCTGATATCATGGTATTCGAAGCGACATATTTGGTTGCTTTATTGACCTGCGGCCATGCCTCACTATGTAATGGCCAATATGGTGCCCAAATCTCATATGTTTTTCGCCCGAGCAGCAAATCAAACGACTTGCTCATTTGCCCTCTCAGAAGCTTTCCTACAGCCTCATCTGAATAGGGTGCAATCCACCCACCATGAGCAAATCCACCGCTGATATCCTCATCTGGTCCACCTGGAGCTTGAATGACACCATCGAGGGTGATGTGTTCAAGTACGATTATTTTTCTCATCGTTTGTACCTCCAGCAAATCTTGTCAAAAAGAATCCCACCATAAAGACACATGATACTGCAATCAATATAACACCGACTTTGAAATCTCCCAATATGAAAAATCGAATGGATGTCAATGCAATAGCAAGTGCCGTCAAAATGATCACCTTATAGATCTCGGCAAAATTACTGCTCGAATTCTTTTTAAGACTCTGCACCTCTAAATCCTGATCCACTGCATTCGGACTCGCCTTCTCATCATTCATCAGATCATCTAGTGAGACTCCAAAATAATTCGACAACTCAATAATCTTATCGACTTCAGGATAGGATTGATTCAACTCCCACTTTGACACAGCTTGTCTCGACACATTCATAACCTCTGCAAATTGCTCTTGTGATATGGATTTCTCTTTTCTCAACAATTGTATCTTTTCACCAAACGTCATAATGGCACCTCCAACTTCGTTAGTATAAAACCATCATAATCCATTCATAAAATACATCCACCAATCACAGGTAGAACTTTCGCAACTATAGGTTGCAATCCAATGAAAACCACCGCATTTTTCACTAATCCTGCTGTACTGTCTTCTCATCCTCAAGATTCGTGACAAAATTCGTATGATAGTACCCGACAATTGCAATCAGCCCCATTAACATGAACGCTGAAGTGACTGTTCGAATCTCAATCAGCTGATATTTATGATACATCTCCTCAGTGATGAATCTCTGAAATGACCCTTTATCCAAGATCGCATATTTGCCTTCATAGATCCCTGTACCACCGTCACTCATATAGAACATGTTGATGAAAAAACAGATCGCCATATATACGGCACCCGCGCTTACAATCAGGCGCTCCGGATTTGAGAGTTTGCTATATGCCGCTGATAAATCAATGCGATTTCTGAAGCTTCCACTGCGTCTCACCACTTTAAAAAACAGAATGAACGTCATAACAAATACGATCACAAAGGATACATTCAAGACCGGAAAGATAGAACCCAGATCCACTCCAATATATGTGAACACGTTGATTATAGCCACTCCGAAAAATGCGATTATAGTGATCATAATAGCCACCATGAATTGAACCTCTATTCTAGAAAAATTGATTGATGTTAAAGGAATGCCTATGGCATTCGGCCCCAATTTGATCATAGTTTATTTACTGGACATTGGGCTTGTCAGTGCAGATACGATCAATGCAATTATGAATTCTTTTGTTCAATAAAACTCATAATTATCAAGAGTATACCTAAGATCAACAATGCTGGTACATAAAGATTATCAAAGAAACCTGCCATTACCGGTTCAGTTGGATATGAACCACTTCCACTGATTTTAACCGGTGCACTTTCTCCAACCCACTTAAATACGGATATGAAACGTTCAAATGTAAAGATGATTCCACTAAAGACAATCAGGCAACAGCCTAAGATGAATTCTTTAATTTTAATGATTTTCATGGCATGAACTCCTTTCGTGGTCCAATTGTGTAAATTCTTCAGTTGTATATTCCCATCATCTATACCTTACCGATGACCATCAAGGTTACAATATAAATAAACACAACTAAAGTAAAGACAATGTATTCATAGAAAATAAAATGTAAATAAGACATTGTTATTGTGGTCTCATATTCTCTGTTCCACTGATAGCGACGTACCATCAAATAATAAGAAATCATACTTGAAAGTACCATAAATATATAAATATAAGGTTCTCTCCCTATAACGGGTGGCCTTAAAACATATGTCCCCATCACGTGAATAATATAATTGATAAGTAATATCTTTAAAGTCGTATGAAGTATTGCACTCACTAGACCTTTAATATATTCCTTGTTTTTAATATCTGGTAAAAACCTATTCATTATTATCAGCAATAAAAAAGGAGCAACACCAATAGCCAGGACATAATAAACTGTACTGAACAATGCAGCTAAGACCACTACAGTAAGAAACATGCCAATAATTCTAATGGGACTAATGGTTAGAACCTTTGATGTCTTTTCAACAAGGTCTGGATTGGATGAAGCAAAATATATGATTTTTTTGTTATCCACTAGATCAAAAAATACCAGACCCTGATCATCACCAAACTCGAAATAGCTTGAACTCAAACTTAATTGTCTTGTTTTTGTCAGCGGTATGATTTCAGTTTCTTGATCTTCAGACATAATAATTTCTGTACAGTTTACTCCATAATGTACACTTTCTTGAAGTAACACTGTTACTTGATCATCCGTTACATCAATAATTGTTGGTGGGCTGTCATGCATAGAAAACGTTCGAAGGTAGTCTGTCAATTTTTTGGATGTATGAATATCATATTGGTGAACCGTTAGATTGTTTTCACCAGATCTACGATCCGTCCAAAAAAAGATACCTGTTAATTGATCCCCATCTATATGGATATCCCGAATGTATTTAAGATATGGACTGATTGAGCCTTTTTCTATAAGAAAATTCTTTTCAACCTCAAAATTTTTATTGAACTGAATATAAACCAGGTCCACTTCAATGTTATTATTGATAGTAGCCATCAAATGGTAGATCCCAGTACTTCGGTCTTGATCCAGAGCATATGATTTTATAGGACCTGTCAGCAAAGGCATGACATTATCAGGGTCTTCAATATTCATCCCATAAAGATCTGATTCATGCTGAAACACAATGGTTTGACCGTTTCTCAAAAAAAAGTCCACTTCTTCTGCTAGTTTTGTCCGCTGAAATTCAAGGGTATCCAAATCAATTAAAACCTTATGTAAATCGTCTTCAAGGTATATAAGTGTGAGCATGCCTTCATGGTCTATACTGGTTGAAATCTTACGTGCATGAAATAAGTTTAAATCAAGGACATCTTCGTCAATGACTTTTCCCAGTCTAGACACTTTATACAACTTGACCTTTTGATCATCAACTGCCGTAATGAGTATTTCCTCATCTGATAGAACCAACGTCTCTATCTGACTATTTATATCGTTTTTTTCTCCTGTTTCAACTTCACCAATCTTGACTTCCCGACTAAATCCCTTTGAAGGTCCAGTGGCTAAAAAACTTGACATACTAAACCCATATAAACATAGTAACAATAATATAATAATGATCATGGGTCCTTTGTTAGATTGTTTAAAATATGAATTGATTTTAGACATAATATCCCCCAATTTATACAAACTACATTCTGAATAACACTATTATGTACAATTTTTCTTAAAATTGGATTAAGAAAGTCTTTACATTATGAATTGGCATCAATATTCCGCAAATAATAGATTTTTGACTCAACCACAGGCTTGTTATGCACCCTACGAGGTGAACAATAAAAATATAAATTCTTGTAAGAGGTGTTATAATGAAACTATCATAACACTCTGGAGGTATTGAAAATGGAAAATTCAAAAACACTTGCTGATTTTCACAAAGAGCAAGCTATTGCTTGCTTTAACAAAACATGGGATTTAATAGATCTCAATGAACGTACCGAACAAGACACTCTTAATATGATTCATTGCGCACATGCTTCAAGGTATCATTGGGGTGAAGTTGGTACCCCATTACATTGGGAACGCGGTGAGTGGCAGATATCGAAAGTCTATTCTCTCACTGGCAATGGTGAAAGTGCACTATATCATGCAAAAGCTTGTCTCTCTATCTGTGAAACCGAGAACATTACCGATTTCGATATTACCTTTGCCTATGAAGCTATGGCGAAAGCATACAAATTACTTGGGATAACTGAGCAATTCGAATACTACAAGAGTCTAGCCTATAAATCTCTTGATAATATTGTAGAACAGAATAATAAAGATTATGCCTTAGCAGAGTTGAACAAACTTTAAATCTGACAATCAACAATATGCAAGCAACTTGCAATCATCAGGTTGATATGCAAAAGAAAACAGGATTACAATATATTGATTATTATAATCCTGTTTTTTAAGTTGAGAAAATCTGACGATTGGTTGGAAGACCGGTTGCACCGCTTGCTCTAGTATCACATAAGTGCCCAAATACATTGATAGTGTCAAAGCAAAAAGTATGTACCCACCTTCTCAATCTCCCGCGACAAATTGGACGCGATTTCATCATAAGCTTCCTTAGTCAATCCAATCATATCCAGCACTTTAGCGCTAACTTCCATATTAACGTTGAGACCAAGGAGCTTTTCATTATTCTCTGTACTCATCACATCGGCAACATACACTATCATCGTATCCACTGAATTGGATTCTGAAAGCAAGGGGGTGTGATGATGCAAAACAATCTCTGTGATATCGTCTCTAAATTGCCACTTCTTGCAAAGCCAAGCACCTACATCAGAGTGAGTCAAACCACCTAACACGATTTTTTCTGCCACGATTTGATGCATACCCCCAAGCACTTTTTCTGCAATTTGGTCCAAATGTTTTGGAAGACAGTTATCCAGTACTGGAATTCCTATATCATGAATCAAGCCGTAGGTGAACAACAGATGCTTATCACCTTTTTTAATCTTCTGCGATATCATCTGTGCTGCGACAGAAGTACCCAGAACGTGCCGCCAATAATGATGAATATCAAACTTTCGACTTTTTCGTTCGAGGTCGTACTCGAACATCAGTTTAGTGACAAAAAACACAATCAGGTTCAAAACAGTTCTCATACCCAAAAGTATAATGGCTTCTTCTATAGTGAATATTTTCTTAACGATTTTGAAATATCCTGAGTTGATATTCTCAAGCAACAGTTGATTCAGCTCATCACATGCATTGACTTTTGATGCCAATTCTTGAATGTCAATTTCTGTAGGATCATAAAGCATTTCAAGAATTTGGAATATTTCCTCAGGGATTTTAGGCATCTGATCCGACTTTTCTATCAGCTCAAAAATCGACAAGACTGCCTCAGCTTTTTCCTCTTCTTTATTTAGTGTAGAGATGATGGATCTGACTTGTGCCATATTGCTCTCATCTTCAATGAACTCAAATCCAAACAAATGCTCGCCTGGTTCAATTTCATCCGTCCAAATGATGGTACCTCGGACTTCTGTTTGAATACCATTCAACTCGAACATAAATTGTAGTACAATATCATTTTTAACGGGAAACCTTACATTGGTGTTAAAGCTTAGACCACTCATTCCGATATCTCTGATTAGTGCTTTTGTTTGGCCAACCTTGACAGGTTTGTTCATTATTTCTGTGATTGTCATGTCCGCTTCAATCGGTTTTGCCAAAGTAATCCGCTCTGAGTGCCTTTGCTCTTCTTCAGGCAAAAGTGTCACTACTTCTTCACGAACAGGCTCAATAAACCTTTGAGCAAGTTTGGCTTCAAACATGGGTTCGGGCAGCGGTCTACTGAATAAATATCCCTGCCCCGCATAGCAGTTATGTTTTCTAAGAAAACTCAAGTGTTCCCACTCAGAAACTCCTTCAGCAACAAGTTTTATATTTAAATCTTTAGCCAAATTGATAATTGCGATTAAAACTTTGGCACTTTTTTCACTTTTGGGGAACTCATCAATAAACCCTCGATCAATTTTTAGTACATCAATATTCATTGAACTCAAATAAGTCAGTGAAGAGTAACCTGTTCCAAAATCATCGATCGCAATTTGGATGCCCTGCTTTTTCAGCTCTGACAAGTCATTTTCCGTGTGGTTGCTTTGGTTGATCAAAACAGACTCTGTAATCTCTAGAATCATAAAATCCGGAGATAATTGATGGCGGCGAATTGTTTCTAATATCTCATTGACAAAATTAACTTGATAAAACTGCAGTGCAGAATAGTTGACAGAAATCTTGACTAATGGCAGCCCTTTTTCAATCCAACTTTTATAATTTTTACAGACTTCATTCAATAGCCATTTTCCCATAGGGATTATCAGTCCAGTACTCTCTGCAATTGGAATGAACTCTGTTGGTGGAACTTGCCCCCAATCGGGATGATTCCAGCGCGTTAGAGCTTCTCCGCCAATTATTTGTCCTGTTTTTAAGTTGACGATAGGCTGATAATAGACCTCAAGTTCATTGTTCTCAATAGCCTTTTTAAAATCATTTCTGAGTGCAAATTCTTTATACGATTTGACATCCCATAAAGGCGAGTAAGCTTGGTACTTTTGTTTTCCCATATCTTTTGCTCGACTTAAAGCGATATTTGCAAATTTGATCAACGCTTCAATCTCTATGCTGTCATCAGGATAGATGCTAAATCCAATGTTTGCATTCACAAACAACTCATACTGTTCGAGTACAAAAGATCTATTGAAAACATTTAAAATACGTTCTGAAATTTCTTGTCCTTCGGCAATATCTACAATTTGGTCCACGATCAATCCAAACTGATCCCCATAAAATCGAGACAAAAAAATTGATTTATCCAACAGAGCCTCATTAAGTGCCATGCCTATTTTTTTGATCATATTGTCGCCGAACTCAAAACTCAGTACGTTGTTAATCCCTTTGAACTCATCGATATCAATCATGAATACTGCAAATTTTTCATCCTTAGAATCGTAACGATCAATACGCTCAGCCAATGATGATTTAAACAAAGATCTATTCGGTAAACCGGTCAACTCATCATAATTTGCCATTTGATGCACTTTCTTGTCCAGTCTCACTTTTGCGGTGATGTCCTTCCAATTCAAAACTATACCGTTTACCTCTGGATCGTTGACATGATTGTTCATTGTGACTTCCAGAAAAATGACTTCTCCATCTTTTTTATTAGCCTGAATGCTCCCATTGTGTACCGCATGGGGTTGATCAATACATTGCTTAAATAGCATTTTCAGTGCAGCTTTTTCATTTCCTTCTACAAAATCCCAGATATACCTGCCCTCTATTTCTGAACTCTTCATGCCCATCATATGTTCAACCGCCGGGCTGATATATTTGATCAATCCAGTTTCATCAATAATCTCAAACACATCAGTAGAATGGTCAACCATCAAATCAATACGTTTTGTCAGTTGGTTGAGTGTTTCAATTTTCGTCTTGATTATTTCTTCCATTTCCTTCTGATGAGTGATGTCTTGAATGTTGCCTCTAATTATTTTAGGGTTGCCTTCACCATCATGTGTGATTTCAACCAAATGCTTGATATGTCTTATATTGCCATGTTCACGCACAATTCTAAATTCTATTTCGAAAGGATTTTCTTTCGGCAAATCTTCTAACAGATTCATAATCAAAATGCGATCATCTGGATGCACTTTACTTATAAACACATCAAAATCCGGTGCTCCATTTTTAGGATCAAGTCCATAAATCTCATATGTCACATCAGACCAGTCAAACTTCATCGTATCAAATTCGAGTGCCCAGCTTCCTATCAAAAACGACTGTTGAGCACGCTCAATTTCCAACAATTTAAGTTCTGTTTCCTTCGTCAGTATAGATTGCTCAGTATAATCTTGAACAGTGCCCATCATCACGTCTGGCGTTTGGTCCGTATGATAGAACGTTTCAGCACGTGCTTGGATTTGTTTCAATGCACCGCTGGGGGTAAGTATTTGAAACTTGATATTTAGTGGAATACCTCGATATGCAGCTTCCATTCCTTTTATAAATGCATCACGGTCTTCTTTTACTATGAACTCAAGTACATTTTCCAGACTGCCATCGAACTCATCACTACGGCGACCAAAAATAAGGTAAGTTTCATTGGTCGCAAAAAAAAGCCTCTTGCCAAAATCAAACGACCAACTCCCTACCTTTGACACCTCTGTATTTGTACTCAACCTATTTTGATCATCATCTTTCACTGTCATCTATCCTCCAGTATGAATTATATCCGCTCAATCAAAGTTTACTCAAATACTATCATTTTTCAGTTATTAATCCAACTTTATTTCAACCGTTGAAGGGGCGTTATTCCATATCGTCCCATCAGAGATGTAATACATTCGCGTGACAGAACCATCTGTTCTTCCATAGTCCAAAACAAAAACCTGCCCTTCTTCCACTCGCATTGGATAATTATAAAAAGGTAAAACGTCACCTGTTTTCTCATAAGACTTAAAATCATCAAAAGCAACTTCCAGGCGCCATACTTCTCTATAAACAATATCTTTAAAGCCAGTCAGATCCTGCTTTCCAAAGTAGCTTGCTTCATATGATTTCCCAATCACTTCAATCTCTACAACACTTATGGGATCAACTACTTGAGCCAGTGAACTTAAATCTTCAGAATTCACCTGACTTCCATTGATAGCCACAAGTTGTTTTGCCATACCATCGACCTTTTTATTCACTCTCATC
>JAIOSU010000164.1 GCA_021107455.1 Clostridiales bacterium
AATGCAGTATTTACTTTTTGGTTACCGCCGTTACCGCCTGGGTGGTATCTTGTGCGCAGTGTTTTTGATTATAAGTAAATCGTTATTGTTTTCATGAATTAAGAATATAGCTTTGGAAAGGAGTTCGTTGGTGAAAATCGTTGATATTCAAATTAAAAATTTTAGACTATTAAAAGAGGTGTCAATAAGCCTCAATGAAATATCTACTCTCATTGTAGGTCGCAATAATTCTGGAAAAACATCACTTACTGAAATTTTTAGAAGTTTGTTAGGGACAAAAAAATCCTTAAGATTTGAGGATTTCAATATTGCAGTATTACCAAAATTTAAAGAAGCTTATGAGTTGTACGAATCCAAGGCTGAAGAATCTGAAATTCGTGAATTACTTCCAGTCATTGAGCTGAAAATGAAAATCAACTATAAGGATAACAGTGACTCTTATGGAATTTTGTCAAGTTTCATTTTAGATTTAGACCCAGATCAGTTTGAAACAGAAATTTTAATGCAATATGTTCTTTCTGATGGTAAAGTAAACACTTTTTTTAGTAATATTGAAAACACTACGGACTTTCAGTTCTACAAGTCAGTAAAAGAAAACATTACAAACCTCTATGAAACAAAAGTATATGCTGTTGATCCCACTGATTCCAATAATAGAGTGTTATTGGAGCATAGCAAGTTAAATCAACTGTTTCGTATTAACTTTATTAATGCGCAAAGGGGGTTAGATGACGAAACTCATAAGCCAAACGATGTACTTGGGAAAGCACTTGGAAGTATATTTAGAAGCGCTTCTTTGGGCAATGCACCTGACGAATTTAAGACTAAGTCTGAAGAGATAAATAAAGTCGTAAAAACATTGCAGATTGAAATTGACAAAGATTTTAAGGACAATGTAAATCTTCTTTTACCAACACTATCTGTATTTGGATACCCAGGCTTACACGATCCTCAGTTAACTGCTTCCACATTACTGGATGCTAAATCAATACTTCAATCAAATACCCAGGTACATTATCAAAAAAACAGTTTCTTTACTCTACCTGAAACATACAATGGATTAGGTTCACGTAACTTGATTTATATACTTTTACAACTTTATGAGTTTTTTAGAAATTATCAATCAGATGAAAGTGTTCCCAAATCGCATTTGATATTTATTGAAGAACCAGAAGCACATTTACATCCTCAAATGCAAGAAGTCTTTATTCGACAATTATCTGAAATTAAAAAAGTTTTTGAAAGCACTTATAACGAAGGTAAGTGTTGGCCTGTTCAGTTTGTTGTCACCACACATTCAACACACATTGCTAATGAAGCTAAATTTGATACTGTAAGATATTTTTTATCCAAGAAAGAAAACGAAACTGAAATTAAAGATTTGTCAGTAGTTTTTAAAAGCGGTGAAAACAATTCTGACAAGGAATTCCTTCATAAGTATCTCACTTTAACAAAAAGCGACCTTTATTTTGCAGATACAGCAATTCTGATTGAAGGATCAACAGAGCGTATTCTGTTACCTGAAATCATTAAAAAGTTCGACATATCAAATTCAAGAGAATTACGAAATAAATATCTTTCAGTAGTTGAAATTGGGGGAGCGTATGCACATCATTTTTACAAATTTCTTGACTTTTTAGAATTGAAGACGCTAGTAGTTACAGATTTAGATTGCAGTAAAAAGACTACAGGAGAAAAGACGTCATATCAGAAATCACAATGTTCAGAAGCAACTCATTCTACAAATTCTGGATTAAAACACTGGTTTAACATTACTGATGCTGGCTATGCCGACATTAGCAGAATTATAACAAAATCAGATGTTGAAAAGGTCGTTGGATCTAGAAGAATTGCATATCAAGTACCTGAAAAAGGCAAAACAGCAATGGGAAGAAGTTTTGAAGATGCATTTATCCTAGCTAACCGCAGTTTGTTTAATTTAGAAGAAGAAAGTATTGAGTCAGTTGCAGAGAAGAAAGCTTTTGACAAAGCCAATATTATCGGAAATGATAGTAAAGCAAATTTCGCAATAATGTATGCTATTGATGAGACTGAATGGAATATTCCACATTATATAACAGAAGGTCTTTTATGGCTATCCGATGAAACTCAAATAACAGTTGATTCTGAGGAGGATAAATAATGTCTATTAGTAATCCTGCTGAAATAGCTTCAAAGGAAACACTTACAAAAATGTTTGAGGCTATTGAAGCTAATCAATGCTTTCGCTTGGAAGCTGGTGCTGGAGCTGGGAAGACGTATTCACTTATCAAAGCTCTGAACTACTTAATCAAAAAAAAGGGAAATGCATACCTTAGAAATTGCCAGCAGATAGTTTGTATTACCTATACTAACGTTGCAAAAGACGAAATTATCGAACGGACTGATAATAATCCAGCAGTTTTAACTGAAACTATTCATGGTTTTGCATGGTCTTTAATTAAAGTCTTTCAGAAACAACTTCTTTCACTCATACCTGGTATAAGTGAGAAATGGACAGAGCGTATAGAAGCAATTGGTGGTATATCAAATCAAAGTGTTTCATATGATTTAGGATATCCGAATGCGACAGGAAAAGAGCTCACATTACACCATGATGATGTAATAATACTTTTTCGAAAATTTCTTGAGCAGCCAAAGTTCCAACAATTATTACAGGGCAAGTATCCAATTATCTTTATTGATGAGTATCAAGATACAAATAAGGAACTTACAGAATCAATAATTTCAAATTTGATTGAAAGTGATATAGGGATTCTTGTAGGATTTTTTGGAGATCATTGGCAAAAAATCTACGGTAAAAATGCATGTGGATTAATTTCTGATGCAAATGGAAAAATTAAAGAAATTAATAAAGGTGCTAACTTTCGTTCTAATAAAGTTATTGTTGAAATGTTAAATCGAATGCGACCTGAATTACCACAACAAGTTTCTGATCAGAGTCTAGGAGGTCAAATTAAAATATTTCATTCAAATGATTGGAATGACATAAGGCGGACAGAGAATCATTGGCAAGAAGATTTACCTATGAGAGATGCACATGACTACTTAGAGAGAACAAAAGTTCATTTATCATCAACTGGTTGGGATTTTAATGTTAACAAGACAAAAATTCTTATGTTGACACATAATGTTTTAGCAGCAGAGCAAGGTTACAAAAATATATTGGATTGTTTTAAAAATTCAGATGATTACTTAAAAGGCAATGATCCTTACATTAAATATTTCACTGAAACGCTAGTGCCTATAAGAGTATGTTTTGAACAGCTTAAATATGGCGAAATGTTTCAAATTATTGGCAAAGATGCTATTGCTCTTACTTGTCAACAAGATAAAGAGGAATGGAACAAAGATCTACAAAGACTAATAGAAACAATGAAGAGTGGGACAGTCGATGATGTTCTAACACTCTTAAATGAAACTCAACACCCACGATTATCCGCAAAAGTTGAGGAAAAAGAAAGAAGTTATCATTTGTTTAAACCTTTAACTCCCGAAGATTTTTCAGATGAAAAAGATTTGAGGTTCTTCACTAAAATTAGTAACTTACGTAAAATCAAATTTACTGAAGTTGAGAAGTTATATGAATTCATCAATGAAAAAACTCTATTCTCTACAAAACATGGAGTGAAAGGTGCTGAGTTCGAAAACGTTTTAGTTGTTTGTGGTCGAGGCTGGAATCAATACGATTGGAATAAATTACTTGAATGGATGTCAGATGCTGTACCTACAAGTAAAATTGAAACTTTTGAGCGTAATCGAAATCTGTTTTATGTTGCTTGTTCCAGATCAAAAAAGAGGTTTTCGATTTTGTTTACTCAAAAATTATCAGTCACTGCTTTAAATAGTGTAAAAAGAATTTTTGGTGAGGAGAATGTTATTGGTGAGCCATAAACGTTTGATTACTTAAAGATTGATGAAGATTGAATATTCTACTTGAAATTGTAAGTACCACGGAAACTTCCGAAAAACACCCTAATATGACTCTGGAATACAGTGGTAACGGCGGTTTGGTAGCTGCTACGGATAATGGTGAATCGTGACATTTGATCGTAGTTTGTTTAATTTATTGTCTCACGACTTGCTTCTGGGAAAGCTCGATTTAAGTAACTATGATTTGACGAAATATGTCAGTTACTAAGAAAGTAGTATTTGTTTTTATCGGGTGTGTATTTGGGTTCTAGGTTTCAATTGGAGTTAAGAGAATTGTTGGTTACGGCTCATAAAACAGGATTCAGATCACATGCGGATGATACATACTTCATTGTTGTGACATAAAATGATTGAAAGATTTGAAAAGCCTTAATACAAGCAACGTGGCTACTAGAATGTTATGTGAAACTACAATGATAGTTTTTTAATATAGTTTAAAGGAGGGCTGAATGAGTAAAAAAAGAGGTTGGCCAAGAAATATGTATACAGGTCCCGGTGGTGGAATGTACACAGGTCCCGGTGGTGGAATGTATACTGGTCCAGATGGTGGAATGTACACAGGTCCCGATGGCGGAATGTACACAGGCCCAAGTGGCGGAATGTACACAGGTCCAAATGGTGGATTATATACAGGTCCCGGTGGTGGCTTGTACACAGGTCCCGGTGGAGGTTTGTACACAGGTCCAAGTGGTGGGCTATATACGGGACCTGATAATGATCCGTATTAT
>JAIOSU010000202.1 GCA_021107455.1 Clostridiales bacterium
GTGCACATTTTTTAAATAGTATATAAAGCGACATAGCCGCTAGTATATTTTGATGCGCAAAACATAACTACGCGAAATTTTTCTTGCGAAAAATTTTACCTCCAGCGTCGATGGTACTTGGTGGGTAGCTGTAGGCTGCATAGGCGAGCAGTAACCGAAGGTTACGACCAGCCCCGTGGGAGAGTAGAACGTTGCTGGTTTAAAGAAAAAAGCTCAATGAGAAATCATTGGGCTTTTTTCTTTTGCATAGTTTGTTTGTGTTTCTTAACTGTTTTATAGGGTAAATATTACTGTGATATAAATCAAAGTAGAGGAGAGTGATTGTTATGTCTGATTTATTTGGTAAGCTTAAAAACACAGTTGATAAGGGAGCTAAGATCATAACCACAAAATCAAGTTCTCTTATAGATGAAAACAAGTTGAAGCTGGAAATCAATTCATTGAAGAAAAAGAAAAATGATCTGTTGATAGAAATTGGAACGAGGGTATATGAAGCCCATCCACTTAATTTTTCCATTGATCAATTAGCGGATGAGTTAACGGAAGTGAATAGCATAGACAATGAAATTGCACTTCTTGAAAAGGAAATTGAACATATTAAAAAAGAAGTTGAAGATAAAATGAATGATTTAAACAAACAATGAATATATACATTCTATATTTAAAATTAAATATAAGATTGGGTTGGCAATGTTCTATTAAGGAAAGACGAAAGCATGCACAAAGTTTAAGAGATCATATGAAAACTCAGTTTAATGCTACTGTAAAGATTGTCTATTCAGAAATAAATGATACTTTTGAATTGTACTGTGTTTTTCTTGGAGAGAGTAGATCCTATTTGGAAAACATAATTGAAAAGATACATTTGCTGATGGATCATAAAGGGGAACTTATTTTCTCACTTGAAAGCGAAATAGACTTGTGGTGAAAAGAATACTCAAAATAAGAAAACGCTGTGAGATATAATCTGCACAGCGTTTTTTTTAGATCTTGAAATATGAAATACTGTCTGATAGCTTGAGTGACAATTCATCAATTTTACCTACCACAGTACTAAAGGAATGTACGGAATCACTTTGTTCAGATACTGATTTCGTGATATCGCTTTCAGAAGCTTTGATTTTTTCTGATACGATATTGACTTCATCTAGATTTTTTAGGATATTGTTCTTATTGATTATGACTGTATCGATTTCTTTCATGAAACCATTGACTTCACTTGAAGCTGCTTCTGTTTCGATATCAATGTTTTTGAAAGCTGTTACAGTATCATTAATGATTTCACGCTGAACTGCAATACGTCTCTCGAGTTCATCATTCTGGTTAGAAACTTTTGAAACAACAATTTGAACCCCTGAGATTAGTGAGCTTATATTTTGGGAAGCTCTTATGACTTCTTCCGCAAGTTTTTTGATTTCATCGGCTACAACAGCAAAGCCTCTGCCGGATTCACCTGCTCTAGCTGCTTCAATCGCGGCATTTAGCGCCAATAGATTTGTTTGTTCAGCTACTTTATTGATGACCGTTGTTATATTGTTGATATCATTGAAACTTTCATTTAGATTTTGAATTTGAGTAGACCCTTGATCAAATGTATCTATGAACTCAACCATTGCATCATTTAAATAACTCAATTGATCATTGCCCTCTTTTGTAGCAAATTTAATTTTACTGTTGTGCATTTCTACGTTATTGGCTTTACTGGAAATTGATGATATGAGTATCGATAGATTTTTAGTTGCATCTAGGGTTTGTTCCAATAGTTCTTCTTGTACGTTTATTACTTCGTGAATATGAGCTGCACTTTCTTCGACAGCGACTGATGAATCACCCAATGTCCGATTGGACACAGTTAAAACTCCAGCCATTTCGTTCAAAGCTTTCACTGCTTCAATTGCGTTTCCAATAATTGTTTTAAACTGTAAGGTAAGATTTCTTAGTGAATTGTCGAGAAGTCCGAACTCGTCACTTCTATTTGCTTTGAAGTCTATGGTTAGATCTCCACCTGAGAGTTCCTCCAATCCTTTCATAGATAATTTTAAACTTCTTACCATATACTTTGATATAATAAAACCTGTAAGCGTTGATATTGTGATTATAATCAGAGCAATAATTAGAATACTCATCATTGCTTTATCGATTTGCTCATTCATTTGATCCAAGGACAATCCAATATTAAGCGAGTTGTCATTATTTGAAAGAGGTTCTGTAATATTGAAAACGTCTTCAGAAACCTTTAAATAAAGTGCTTCTCCCTCACTGTCGGTAGTAGCTTCAGAAGACTCTGTGGCGGAACTCGTCGTATCGGTATAGATCATCTCATCAGAGAGTAACAATTGGCCAGTCGCATCAGACATGGAGATATATACGATACTTCCAGAACTTTTTTCTTTGACTTCTTGGAATATGAGTTGCATATCCGTGAGATTGTCTATGTTGTATGATTCAACTTCTCTTTTTAATGTGTTGATCAGTGTCGAACCGTCGTTTTGCATTTGAGCCATAACACTGTTTTTAATCATAAAATAAGAAAAAAAAGAAAATACGATAATGATCAATACGGATACAATGAAAAGATGGGATACGATCTTTGTTTAAAAGTGGGTCTTTTTCCGCATAAGGCCTCCTAAAAGCATTAACGA
>JAIOSU010000020.1 GCA_021107455.1 Clostridiales bacterium
ATGCTACCATGGAAATTGCCAACAGAATTTTTTCGGACAATCCCAGCAAATTGATGCTCGGCGAAGAGATTGTGACCCCAAAGACACTTAAACTAAGAAAGTCAGGTCGAAAGGCGTACTTAATTGCGTCACTGATTGCTGTGCTTGTAATGGCTTTCGCCCTCGGGATGAGGATGATTCCAGAAAGTGAAGCGCAAAGCCAGAATGTCGAATCACCTAAAACAGTAGAAACGATCATTAGTTCAAATGTTAAGGAGACAGTTCCTGAAGGCCCTGTCTCAGCCTTGCCTGTACCGGAACCAAAAGTTGTGGCTGAAAAGGTCCTGTCAGAACCTGCTCAAACAGTGAAATCCCCATCAAAGGATTTAATCGAGTCAAAATATGAAGAACGGCTACTTGAGCTAAAGAATGAATATGAAATGGCACTGGATATTTATGTCGATGAGATCATCGAAATCAAAGCCACTGTCATTGACCAAGATGAAAGAAATAATAAAATTGATGCGATCATCGACGCTATCATCCTGATGGAGCAAGAATCCGACAATTTGGTGTATGCTCTTTTGTATGATATGCAAAATGAACTTGAAAAAGAAAAATATTCGGTGGAGCAGGTACAGATCTTTCGTGATGGGTACAACGACATTAAAGAAACCACCAAAATGACATATATGGAAAAAATCCAAAATTGAATCATCAAAGGACAATGCCCTGTTTATCATAGCCGCATTGTCCTTTTATTTGCAATAAGATATAATAGAATAAAATCAGAAAATGGAGGTCAAAAACATGAAAACTACATTGCCCCCAAAAGGGATGCGCGATTTCCTCCCAAAAGAAAAAGAAGTCCGCGAATATGTCATGAATCAAATCAGAGAAGTCTACAGGAGCAGTGGCTTTCAGGAAATAGAAACTTCTTTCATAGAGAATATTGAAAATCTTACCGGTGGTGACGGTGGTGAGAATACCAAACTGATATTTAAAATTCTCAAAAGAGGTGAAAAATTGGATCTTGATGCGTCCAGCACCGAAGATGATCTGGCGGACCTCGGATTGAGATTCGACTTGACCCTTCCTCTTGTTCGTTTTTATTCCAACAACAAAAATGAGCTTCCTACAATTTTCAAAGCACTTCAAATGGGACCTGTCTTCAGGGCTGAAAGACCTGGAAAAGGCAGATTCAGCACATTTGCTCAGTGCGATATCGACATCATAGGCGATGAGAGCAATCTTGCGGAAGTGGAGATTATCCTCACAATTGCAAAAGCGCTCAAGAATCTCGGTATTGAGAAGTTCAAAATCAAACTCAACGACAGAAGAATACTCAAGGCTCTTGTCATGGGTGCGGGATTCCTTGAGTATGAGTTCAGTGATATTGCCATCACCCTCGACAAATTCGATAAGATTGGTAGAGCTGGTGTGATCAGTGAACTTGAGTCCAAAGCATACGACAAAGTCAAAATAGAAGATCTCATGAAAATCACTGATGAACTTGGTGAGAAAGGACTTTCCGCAGTGGAGACACTGAGCCCGGAAGGTTACAAGAATCTCAATGAAATATTTGAAGTGGTGGATGTGCTTAAGGAAGGCTATGATATTGTCTTTGATCATACGCTTGTCAGAGGCATGGGATATTACACCAGTACTATATTTGAAATTGAACACGCAGATCTTGGATATTCCATCGCAGGAGGTGGCAGATATGACAATATGGTCGCATCAATGATTGGAATTGATGTGCCGGCAGTCGGATTCTCCATCGGATTTGAGAGAATTGTAGACCTTTTGATGGAGGAAGGAAAAATCGACCAAGGTCATGTGAAGATTGCCATGATCTATTCTGAGAAGGATGCCCTGGTGGATGTCATGCGCAGTGCGATGAAGCTCAGGGAAGAATACACTGCAGTTTCGGTATATAAGGCTAAGAAAAAACTGGGCAAGCAGCTTGCCCAGCTTCAAAAGTTTGGTTATAAAGGTTTTATCATCTATGGTGAGGAACTAAACGTCGAATTTTTCGAATAGCATATCCATATGGGGAATGTCGTCCTCGAGGTAAATTTCGGACGCGGGGACGAATCCCACGGATTCATAAAAGTCCTGAAGGTAGGCTTGCGCAGAGATCCTAATCACAGGTGAATCGTAAGCCTCTTTTGCATATTCGAGGGCTTTCAGCATGAGCTTTCGACCAATGCCGTCGCCTCTGACCTCAGGAGCCACGACGACCCTGCCGATGGAAACCTCATCAAATGAAATGCCTGGATCGAGGATGCGAAGGTAGGCCACAAGGCGCTTTTCGCCATCGTATCCACACATGTGGGTGGCGTAGTAATCTTTGTCATCCAGTTCGTGATAGAAGCAATTTTGCTCAATGATGAATACGTTGACTCTGAGTTTGATGATTTCGTATAGTGTTTTCGGGTCGAGTTCATGAAATCGGTGGAATTTCCAGTACATAGCGGCCCCCTTAGCTTTTTTTATTATTATATTATTTTAACGGGAGATAATCAATGGAGTGGAGTAAAGAACAAATCAAGAAGATTTTATTTGTAATAACTTATGCACTGGTTGTTTTGGTGGTGGTGCTCAATTTCGAGACTGCCCTGGGTCTTGTAGGGAAGGTATTTGTGCTTTTGACGCCTTTCATCGTGGGACTTTCGATGGCATTTATACTCAATGTCATCATGAGAGGGATCGAACAAAAGCTTCTCCCTGATCAACTGAAAAAATTCAAAAGGCCGGTTGCACTCCTCATGAGTCTTGCGATTGTCCTAGGCTTGATTTTCTTTTTGCTTTTCCTTGTGATTCCGGAGTTCACGAATACGATTGAAATCGTGTCTGAAAAATTACCGGATGCCGCAAAGAGATTTGAGACATGGAGCCTTGGTATAATCGGCGACTTGCCTATAGACCTTCCGGATCTTGAGATCGATTGGAGTAAGATCACGGATTGGGCGACAGCCTTTTTGAGCAAAGGCAGCTCGGCACTATTTTCAACGACTCTTGGAATAACCTCATCCATTTTGAGTGCGGTGTCAATACTTTGCTTGGACTTGTGTTTGCCATCTATTTGTTACTTATGAAAGAAACGATTGCAAAGCAGCTTAAAAAGCTCTTCTATGCATATTTATCCAAGGAAAAAGTTGAAAAAATATTATCAATCGCAGATCGTGCGAACACAGTCTTTTCCCACTTCGTAAAAGGGCAATTTACTGAAGCATTCATCATTGGAACCCTATGTTTTATAGGCATGCTCATTTTTGGAATGCCTTATGCGCTAGTGATTTCAGCACTTGTGGGATTTACGGCTCTCATTCCGGTGTTTGGTGCATTTATCGGTACCGGTGTTGGTGCGTTTCTGATCCTCATGGTGGATCCGATGAAGGCGGTTTGGTTCATTGTTTTCATTTTGGTGCTTCAGCAACTTGAAGGCAACCTGATCTATCCTAAAATCGTAGGTGACTCAGTCGGTCTTCCAGGAATCTGGGTTCTAGCCGCAGTGACGATGGGCGGCAGTGCCTTTGGAGTGCTTGGAATGCTTGTAGGGGTGCCACTTAGTGCACTTGTCTATAGTTTGTTAAAAGATTCAGTTTATATTCGTTTAAAAGACAAAAAGATATTGATAAAATAGTGAAAAAATTATACAATAAGGCATATGCGGTGTCTACGCATCTATTATTGTCTATTATTTAACACAAAGAGATATATAAGTGTTATCTCGACAAGAAAGAAAGTACGACATGCGTATAAATACAAACTAGTAAAGGGGTATTATATGACCAAAAAGATTATGGCATTGGCATTGGCAACAATGATGATTTTATCATTAGCAGTTGTAGGCAATTTTTCAGCCACACCTGTATACGCAGCAGACGCGGTAACTTCAGCGACTACATGGAATCCGACTCCGGAACCGACACCAGCTCCGGCTCCAGCTCCAGCACCGGCTCCAGCTCCAGCACCGACTCCAGCACCGGCACCATCAACACCAGCTACACCAGGTACACCAGGTACACCTGCTCCTACAACTCAAGCTCCAAACATTTTGAGAGTTTTGTTGTTTGGCATGACAGGTGATGATGTTGCATTAATGCAAACTTACCTCATCAAAGCTGGTCACGAAATCGTAGCTGATGGTAGCTTCGGTCCTATGACACTTGGTGCTGTAAAAGCATTCCAAGCAAACGAAGGTCTTACAGTTGACGGATTCTTTGGTCCTAAAACAAATGCAGCTCTTTTCGCAAAAGTTGCTGTTGCTCCTGTTGTTGACGTAGTAACAACTGCTTCACTTGTTAACAACATCGAAGACTTCAAAGCTGGAATCAGCACTGAAGGCAGATGGATCATATCAGTTCTTAACGATATGACTACTGATGAAGAGCTTGTTCTTGACGGAACATTCTTAAACGGTAAAAAAGATAAAGTAACTGGCGAAGATCTTGTTCAAAGAAAAATCGCTCTTTACACTCAAGATGAAGATCATAACGTAACAGCAAGATTCACACTTACTGCTCCTAAACTTACAATCAACAGCCCTAACGCAAGAATCCAAAGCGGAAACTTCGTTGGTGATGTATATGTAAACGCTGAGAACTTCCAATTGGTTAATGCTGTTGTTGAAGGAAATGTTTACTTCACAAACCAAGCGGCTAAAGACACATTCAAAATGGATGATAAGAGTTCAGTAGCAGACGAAGTTGCACTGATCGAGCCAGACGTTACAACTACAGCTTCACTTGTTGATACACATGCAGCTTTCAAAGCTGGTATCTCAGCTGAAGGTACTTGGATCATTTCAGTAGTTAAAGATCTTGAGTTCTGGGAGCCTTTGACACTTACTGGTGATGATTTCACTAACAGAGATTTACCAGCTAGAAAAATTGCTCTTTACAGCCAAGATGAAGATAGAAATGTAACAAGAAGATTCACAATGACTGCACCATCACTTACAATTGACAGCCCAAGCGCAAGAATCCAAGGCGGAATCTTTGTTGGTGATGTATACGTAAATGCAGTCAATTTCCAATTGGTTAACGCTACCGTTGAAGGTAATGTTTTCCTCACAACTGACTCTGCAAAATCAACTTTCAAAATGGATGACAAAAGCTCTGTAACTGGAGTAGTTGCTCTTTACGAGCCAGATACAATCACAACTGCATCACTTGTAAGAACTCCTGAAGCTCTTGTTTCTTCAGTAGCTAAAGATGGTACTTGGATCGCAGCTATCTTGAATGACATCGAAGTGGATCAACCACTTTTCTTGATGGGTGAATTCTCATACAAAGAAAAAGTTCAAAGAAAAATCGCACTTTATAGCCAAGATGAAGAAAGAAACGTAACAAGAAGATTCACACTTACTGCTCCTGCATTATATATCTTAAGCCCTGTTACTAGAATGGAAAAAGGCGATTTCGTTGGCGATCTTTATGTATCGGCTCCAGATTTCAAACTTAACGTTGCAAATGTAACTGGTGATGTATATGTATCAAACTTAGCAACTGGTTTCACAATGGCTAACTCTACTGTTTCAGGAAATGTTTACTTTGCTACACAAGAAGTAATGGATACATTTGTAACAGATGATGCTAGCACAGTTGAAGGAACAATGGAAGTTAAGTAATTCTAATCTTATAAAGTGTAATCCCCTGAACATTCAGGGGATTTTTTTTTACATAACAACAAATGAATATAGGACTTGAGTCCCAAGTTGTGCTATGATATAATATAACAAATTACAACTATTTGGAGGTTGCTTTGCAATCAAAAGAAATCGATCGAAAGCTGGAAGCACTTGAAAATGAACCGAGAGAGATGATTGGTTTACTTGAGAATACTATTGATTTGACTCAGTTAGCGCAATCATCAGAAGCTGCACTAGACCTTTTTTTATTGGGTAGGGCTTATTTACTCACAGGTAAACAGGAAGAAGCCATTAAACCACTTAACCTTGCGCTCGGCTATTATCTGCTTTCAAATTCAGTACTTGGTCGATTTAATTGTTTTACCAATCTTGGAATCGCATACCGTGAACTTAAGGAAATCGAACTTTCCATTGACAGCTTTGAAAAAGCCTATCACTTGAGCTATGAAATAGACGATTTCAAATATCTGATCAAGGCACTACTTAATCTTGGATCGATTTACAGTGATTTGGACAATAAATCAAAAGCCATAGAAATGATCGAGAAAGCACTTGAATACAAATCACATATAGAAGACACCAAAATTCTTGGAGACCTCTACAACAATTATGCTTACACTTTGCTTGGTGCTGGGAGAGCGGAAGAGGCGCTACAGTATTTGTTGCTGGCCAAAGATGTATACAAAAAACATTATGGAGATCGTTTACACATCAATTATATTATCGTACTCGCCAATATTGGTGAGACCTATCTCATGATAAAGGCGTATCATCAAGCAGCAGCCTATCTAAAAGATGCATTGGAACTTTCAAGGGCTGAAGGGATGGATTTCATAACAATGGATTGTTGTTTGAACCTCTCAAAAGTATATGAGAGTCAAGGACGATATAAAGAAGCCCTTCTAATCTACAAAGAATATATCGAGTCTCGAAAAAGGGTTGAAAAATCGGAAAACAACGAGGAAATTCAAATGCTCAAAGAGAGGCTGAAGCTGGAAACGGAAAAAAGCGAGAAGGAAATTGATGTTCTCAGAAATGTGGAGCTTAAAAGCAAAACAATGGAGCTTGAAAAAACACTTAAGAACCTTTCTTTAATAGGAACGATAGGTCAAAAGTTGACTTCTTCTATGGATATGGATGAGATCTACAGTATTTTAAAAACGTCCATATATGATTTGATGCGAGCTGACGTATTTGGTCTTGCACTCTGTGATTATGATAGTAATAAGATTCTATATAAGTATTTCGAACATAGAGGACAAGCACTGCCTCTTATGGAAGTCTCCATACATGATCGAAGCGCACTCACTGCATATGCAGTTTACAATGATAAAGATGTTTTCATCGGTAATTTTGATGAGGAATACCAGAATTATCTGGAAAGAATCAGTGTAGGGCCTCCGATGGATCAAGAACACGCCAAATGTATTATCTATTGCAGATTGGTCGGCGAAAATGGTGTACTAGGCCTTATAACACTTCAGAGTTATAACGTGAATGAGTACACCGAAAGTGATTTTGAAGTCATCAAAGCATTGGCGTCTTATGTCGCAATTGCAATCGCCAACGCTCAGAAGAAAAATTTGATCAGTGAAAAAGCGAGAGAACTTGAATACCTCAGTTACAATGATCCATTGACAGGAGTTTACAACAGAAGATTTTTCAATTACTGTATGAACAAGTACTCAAAAGAGGAACATATGCCTCTTGGACTTATTGTAGGAGATATGAACAACCTAAAGAAAATCAATGATTTTCATGGTCATTTGATGGGTGATCAGTATCTGATCGAGATTTCGAATATACTCAAGTCTGTTGCCCATCAGAATTTCATTTTCAGACTCGGTGGAGATGAGTTTGCCATTTTAGTCACAGGAGCGACAAAATCTTTAATGGAAGAAATATTAGTAAAGATTCAAAACGCATGTTTGAATGTGGACCTGGTAGATATTCCTCTTACCATATCACTGGGTTATGAAATGATGTACGGAATTGAACAGGACTTAAATTCCGTATTTGCAAGTGCTGAAACGAAAATGTATGAAGAGAAAAGGTCATACCATAAAAATTGAACAAAAAAATCAACCACCTGGTCATAAATTTGATCAGGTGGTTTTTGTTTTGGGAATCAAACAAAATAATGCAGTTTGCACAGGGATTTTGAATATTGGTGCGTTATAATGAAGGCATAGAATCCATAAAGAAGGGGTAAACTGTATGGAAAACAACATGGACAGGGTCATCTACGTGATACATCATGGGCAACTACTTACAAGAGCAACGAGTATAGATGAAATATACACAATATATAACGAAGCAATATCTCCATACGTCAATCACAAACTTGACGATGAAGAATACGATGTAGTATCCGAACTCGGTATTTTCATGCAAATCGCCTTAAAAAATGCAGAACTCATCAAATCGCTCTCAGATCGGGTGGAAGTGCTTAGACACTTGAGTTA
>JAIOSU010000264.1 GCA_021107455.1 Clostridiales bacterium
CAGATAATGGCGTCGGCATGTCAGAGGATCATATGGATAAGCTCAACCAAGTGCTCAGCGATCCAACTGATCACCAAACCATAAGAAGTTTTGGAATCAAAAATGTGAGTCATAGAATGAAACTTTTCTTTGGGCAAGAATATGGGGTTTATGTTGTCAGTGAAGCTGGAAAAGGCACTGAAATCAGAATAAAATTACCGAAGGATGGACAGTATGATTAAAATCATGATAGTGGATGACATGCCCATATTTCTGGAGTATCTTAGAACTGCAATCGATTGGGGTGCATATGGATTCGAACTCTGTTGTGAAGCGAAAAATGGAGAAGAGGCATATGAAAAAGCAATCATTTTTCAACCGGATATAGTACTATCTGATATTCAAATGCCATACATGAACGGTCTGACACTCACAGAAAAATTACAGGAGCTCAATCCCGAAATTGCAGTAGTTTTGATTACCGGAAACAGTGAATTTGAATACGCAAGAAGAGCCATCAAACTTGGTGTTGTGGATTATATCGTTAAACCATTTGAAAAGGAAGAACTGATTTTAACTCTACTCAGTCTTCAAGACAATATCAATAAAGCCATTGAAATGAAACAAGATAAAAAGGACGAACAATATCTGATTCGCGAGCGTTTATTGAGACAACTCATCTATGCCAAGGAAATTGATGAGTCATTACCAGCCCGTTTATCGGAAAATGGACTTGACCTTAAACCAGACCATCATTTTTTTGTCACGGCCTTGGAAATTGAGCCGGAAGAGAAAAGCATGCAGGTATCTGAAAAGGCGATGAACTGGAAGAGTGTTATCGGAGATCTTTATAAAGATTATATGCAATCTGAAGGCACTGAGTATTTTTTTACAGATTTCGAAAGCCGGGTACTTTTTATCAACGTGCTGGAAAGCAAAGAGAATTATTCACTGGATCGAGAAGAATTGGATCACTTCATGGGTTTTATCAGTGAACGATTGTCAATGAATGTGACTATTGGAATAGGTGGAGTTTACGGTGGTCTAGGTGGAATTAGAAGATCTTATCTCGAATCGGTCAACGCGCTCTCTCATCGATTTCAAGCCAGTGGCAACAAAGCGATTTGGTATGATGCGATATCGCAGGAAGAGAAGACGTATGGTTTTTACTCTGCTGAGATCAATGAAATCATACTGAATCATTTGCATCAACTCAACGCGGACCATACCATAGAAGTCATCGAAACGGTATTTAAAGAAGCGGATACGAAGCGTTTTTCTCCGGAATATAAGCGTATGAACAACATGGGACTCATCAGTCTATTGCTTTCTTATCTTGTGAAAGCGGGAAAAAACATCTCAGACGTCTTTCCTAATCAATTTCAACCTTATGATATTCTAAATCAAGGAACTGACGAAGAGCAAAGAAGATTTATCAAAATGTCATACTCGCGCGCCTTCAAGTATCTGATGGCTCACCGGGAAACAAGAGCCAGCCAAATTGCAAGAGATGCCAAGCATTGCATTGATGAAAACTATTCGAATCCAGAGTTTAATATGAACGATCTTTCAAAAAAATTATTGGTCAATCAGACGTACCTTCGAAAAATGTTCAAAGATGAAATGGGGATGACCATCTCTGAATATCTCAGTAAAGTGCGTATGGATCAGGCTAGTCTTTTGGTGGTCAAGGGACATTATAAATTATCCGCTATTTCGGAAATGGTGGGATACAGAGATCCAGGCTATTTCAGCAAGTGTTTCAAAAATCATTTTGGCGTTTCACCAAGCGAGTATCAATAACCATACATGATACTCGCTTTTTTTGAAAAGTACAAATTCATTTTGAATATTACATTTAATTTACAAATGTAAAAACATATACTTGATTCGGGAAGACAAAATGAGTCCCATAAGATTTTATAGGGGGAAAGAAAATGAAAAAAATAACTAGTTTGTTACTCGTTTTCATGCTGCTAATAGGCATGCTTGCAGGTTGCGCCAAAACTGAAACTGAAACACCAGATGCTCCAGCTGAAACTCCGGTTGTATCCGAACCAGCTGTGGAACCAGCAGTGGAAGATGAACCTGTTACACTTAGAATCTATGCACAGTACTCAGACGATGATACAAAAGTGCCTTATGATTATGCAGTAGAGCAACTTGCCATCGATTATCCAAATGTAACTCTTGAACTGGATATCCAAGCGCAAGATGATGGACAAAAGCTTCAGACATATGCTGCAACAGGCAACTTGCCAGATATTTTCCAAGTTGGTCTTTCACAAATCGAGACCTTCAAAGAGTCAGGAAACATCATGATTCTTGATGACGCTGCAAAGAGCACTGGATTTTTGGATCGTGCACATCCAAGTGCGGAAAATATCATTTACAATGAAGACGGACACATTTACGCATTCCCATATGCAGGAAATGAACTCGTATTATGGTACTACAACAAAGCGTTGTTCGAAGAGTACGATGTAAAAGTTCCAGAAACTTACGAAGAATTATTGACTGCAATTGAAGTATTCAATGCCAATGATATCGTTCCAATGTCAATTTTCGCAAAAGAAAAATGGATTACAACTGCAATGTACGATGTATTTGCAACACGCTTCGATCCAGCGGGAATCACTAAATTGGATACCGGTGAAAGCAAAGCCTCTGAAGAAGCATTTACAAAGGCTGCAGAAACTTTAAATGAACTTGTCAATGCTGGCATGTTCGCAGATGGAGCAACCAACACGAACTATGACCAAGCCGCAGCACTATTCTATGAAGGTAAAGCTGCAATGTTCCTGAATGGTCAATGGGAAATCGCAGGTTCTGCTGAGAAACTTGGCGAAAATGCGGACTGGATGTGGTACCCTGTAATGCCAGGTTATGAAGATAACAAATACGCACTCAGCGGTGGTGGAGCACCAGGTGGATATGCTGTCAATCCAAATTCAGAGCATAAGGAACTAGCTGCTGAAGTAGCTGCTTATCTTTCTGAAAAATATTGTGAAGCAAAATATATGTATCGTGGTAATCCTATATTAGCGGTAAAAGTGGATGAAAGCATAAAGCCTGAAACTCCATTCCCGACAATGATGCAAAAATTGGATACTGAAATGGGCAACATCACATCAACAACCAAATTTGCATGGGGTTTATCCAATCCTTTGTTCAAAGTTGCCATTGAAGATCAATCACAATTCTTGATGACCAAAGATTACACACCAGTTGAATTTGTTGAGGAACTCGACAAAGTAATCGAAAGAATGAATCAATAACAAATCGCTTGACAAGGGAGCCGCGCATGCGTGGCTCCCCTTTTATTCCACTGAAACTTGGGAGTTCATCTCAGAAAGGACTTAATTGTGAAAAAATTCTATGGAAACAAACTAGCGATTGCAGTCTTCACTTTACCGGCGCTGTCGCTCTTCAGCATAATGGTTTTCTATCCGATCATACAGGTGTTCTATAAAAGCTTTTTCAAATGGAATGGCCTTTCGGCGGGGACCTTTATCGGCATTGACAACTATTTAAGACTCTTTGATGATAAGTTATTCTATCTCAGTAATAAGAATGGCTTCATCTTTGCTGCGGTAATTACAGTATTTCAGATTTCTGTTGCCACAATCTTGGCACTTGCCGTCTCCAGTGTAAAACTTAGAGGCCGTAATGTCTTCAGAATAGTATATTTCATACCTGTTGTACTGTCTGTGACTGTTGTGAGTCAGTTATGGCTATCTATTTACAATGCGGACACTGGACTTCTCAACAAATTCTTTGAACTCATAGGATCTAGTTATCGTCAAAACTGGCTGTCAGATCGGGACAAGGCGATTTTTGCAATAGCCGTAGTCAACGCATGGCAATGGATGGGATACCAATTTGCCCTTATACTGGCAGGCATCAAATCCATACCGACTTCGTACTACGAAGCAGCACAAATTGATGGAGCATCTCCAGTCCAAGCTCATATGAAGATCACTATGCCATTACTGGCGGAGACTTACAAGTTTTGTCTTTTGATTTCGGTCACAGGTGGAATTAAAGCCTTCACTGAAATGTTCATCATGACCAGCGGTGGTCCTGGCAATTCATCCTACACGCTAACCTATATGATGTATTCATCTGCTTTTAGAAGTGGTGAATTCGGATATGGACTTGCTGCCGCAACAATACTCGTACTCGAGTGTCTGATTGCAATCTTGGTCTTCAACAGGGTCTTTAAGACCGAAAACACCTCAGAGGGAGCTTAGTATGAAAAAACTGTCTTTTTCTCAAATTTTCTTCAGAATATTTTTATGGGGGTATGCTTTCATATCTCTATATCCTCTAGTTTGGATGCTGCTCTATTCATTCAAAAACAATGAGGAGATCTTTGTCAGCAATCCATTTGGATTTCCGAAAACACTTAGATTTGAAAACTATATCAATGCGTGGTCTCAATACGATGTGCCTGTATATTTTTTAAATAGCGTTATTGTAGCATCGGCAACTGTTGTCATAACTATCGTGCTGGCTATGATGTTCGCTTACGCGACCAGTCGTATGAAATGGCGTGGAAGAAATTTCGCGAGAACCTTTGTCGCACTTGGTATGTTCATACCTGTTCAAGCGGTTTTGATTCCAGTGACAAGGGTGGTTCAGGACCTTGGTTTATCAGGATCCCATTGGGCGTTGATCGTGCCCTACACTGCTTTTAACCTTGCCTTTGCAACTCTAGTATTTTATGGATTTTTTGTGGGCCTGCCTGTTGAACTGGAGGAAGCGGCTTGCATTGATGGAGCAAATATTTTTCAGACCTTTTTCTTTGTGATAGTGCCAACGGTAAAACCAGCTATAGCGACGCTCGGAATTTTTACTTTCCTGAATGCATGGAATGAGTTTATTTTAGCCAATGTGCTAGTCCTTGACAAGAGTCTGAAGACTTTGCCTCTTGGAATACTATTCTTCCAAGGACAATTTACGACGGATTGGGGCGCGATGGGTGCAACAATGGTTATTGCAAGCTTACCAACAGTTCTCGTATATACTTTGTTCAGCAACCAAGTCGAGAAAGCCGTTACTATTGGCGGAGCAGTGAAAGGATAACAGATGAATATATATTATGATCCAACACAAAAAGTATTTCATCTATTAAATGGTCAAATCAGCTATGTTATCGGTATTCTTCAAAATGGTCATCTGGGACATTTTTATTTTGGAAAAATGCTTCATCCAAATGAAGCGTTGAACCAAGCCCAATTCAGACAAGATCAAAACAGAGGGCTTACGAACTATGTGTATGAAGGAGATATGGGATTTTCACTCAATCTTGAAAAACTTGAAATGCCTTGCTTCGGATCGACGGATTATAGATCACCGGCAATAGATGTTCAGATGGAGTCGGGAAGTAGCATTATTGATTTTATTTATGAGGACCATAACATATATACTGGAAAGAAGAAACTAGAGGGGCTGCCATCGACACGTTATGAAGATGGTCAGGATGTCATGACTCTGGAAATCAAAATGATCGATCCTGTGATGGGATCATCATTGATTCTTTCATACTCAATTTTTAGAGACTATCCGGTGATCTCAAGAAGTAGTCGACTGATCCATCAAAACACTTCTAGTATAAGACTAAAGAGGTTGATGAGTCTGTCGCTTGATCTTGACGACAGCGAGTGGGAGTGGGTTCAGTTATATGGGGATTGGACAAGAGAACGCCATATCGCGACCAGTCCACTGCATCATGGTATACAATCCATTGGCAGCTTACGTGGCGCTTCCAGTGCAGCTTATAATCCCTTTGCGGCATTAAAAAGAAGCTCGACCACAGAAGAAAATGGTGAAGCCATAGGTATTTCTTTAGTTTATAGTGGAAACTTTCTGATGCAGATTGAGGTCGATGGTGATGAAAGAGCAAGGATGCTGGCTGGAATTCATCCTCAAGGCTTTGAGTGGATTTTGAATGAAGGCGATGTTTTTCAATCCCCTGAAGCGCTTCTAGCTTATGTGCCAAATGGCATTGGTGCTTTAAGCAGAACTTTTCACGACCTTTTCAGATCTCATTTGATAGCAAAAAGATGGAGAAATGCGCCAAGACCAGTTCTGCTCAACAATTGGGAAGCGACGTACTTTGATTTCAATGAGCAAAAGATTCTTGAGCTTGCCAAAGGCGCAAAAGAACTGGGTGTTGAACTCCTGGTGCTGGATGATGGGTGGTTTGACACAAGAAATGATGACACCAGTGGACTTGGGGATTGGACTGTCAATCTGACAAAAATTCCAAGTGGGATTAAAAAACTGTCTCATGATATTGTGGAGTCGGGTATAGCATTTGGACTTTGGATTGAACCCGAAATGATCAATAAGAAATCCGATTTATATTATAGTCACCCCGAGTGGGTGATTGGTGACCCTGATAGAAGAATGTCTCATGGACGCAATCAATTCGTCCTGGACTATTCAAGACCTGAAGTAGTGGATGGAATATTTGAGCAACTCATCAGGGTTTTCGACGGTTCAGCGATTACCTACATTAAATGGGATATGAATCGAAATATCACAGAGGCATTTGGTAGGGGCCTCTCTGCTGAAAAGCAGGGAGAACTGATGCACCGTTATATTCTTGGTGTGTACAATCTCTATGAACGTATGATTGAACGCTATCCGAATATACTGTTTGAATCCTGTTCTGCCGGTGGCGGCCGTTTTGACCCTGGGATGCTTTATTACGCTCCCCAAGCATGGACCAGTGATAACACAGATGCTGTAGAGCGATTAAAAATTCAGTATGGTACCAGTTTGGTTTATCCACTTGTCTCTATGGGTTCGCATGTATCTGATATACCGAATCATCAGGTACTCAGGCGAACCTCACTAAAGATGCGATCAGATGTGGCTATTTTTGGAACCTTTGGTTATGAGCTGAATATTCTTAAGCTCTCAAATGAGGAGAAAAATGAAGTAGCGCAGCAGATCAAAGACTTTAAATCACAGCGTGAGCTCATTCATAAGGGTGATTTTTATCGTTTGATCAGTCCCTTTAGAGGAGATGGTAACCAGACCGCTTGGATGGTCGTCGCAAAGGATAGGAGCCAAGCTTTGGTAGCATGGTATCAGATTCTTGCCAGACCGAATGATCGCACCACAAGACTTAAACTTCATGGTCTTGATGAAGAGTGTTTCTATGAGGTCAGTGGTTGTGAAAATCCTCTATCGGGCCGTTATCTGATGCAAGTGGGGTTGCTCATTAAGCCATCGTTCAATGGTATTGAGTATAGTGGGGACGCCACGGGTGATTATCAATCGCGGTTATGGACCTTGAATAGCTTGA
>JAIOSU010000267.1 GCA_021107455.1 Clostridiales bacterium
AAAGCATTTGCAGTGGCAGCGTATGTAAAAGAGGGCATGATCACCTCATCACCGGGTTTTATTCCAATAACGAGCGCCATGACTTCCAGCGCACTGGTCGCTGAATTCACAAACAGCATGGGATTTTTCTCGCTGGAATATCCCGCCCTTTCAAAAGTGAATCGCAAACTTTCATTGTTTGCGTTTTCACTTTGATGCCATTTTTTATGAATTTGATCGATCCATTTATTGGATTCATAGGGTTTATTAAAAGGAATAACCATATTCTATACCTCATTTCTTATATGTAAAAAAGGTGCCTTTTCACAAATTATATCATGAATAGGCACCCTGATTCTAAAGTTTGAATACTATTTATTGAACTACAGGAAACCCTTTATTCGCCCAGCCCATTGGAGCGTTGGCAGCATTTCCCATTCCGCCGTTCAGTGAAACAGCTTTGTAGCCCATCAATCTAAGTGCAGCAGTTGCTTGACCCGCAGTTTGACCAGTGTAACAATAAACTACAATCACTTTATCTTTAGGAAGATTCTTGAATTCACTGATCATGCTTGTTCCAAAAGGAATATTTGATGCGCCTTCAATGTGTCCAGCAGCGAAATCTTCTGCTTTTCTAATTGAAAGAATATAGATGGACTCATCTTTTGCATCAATCATAGCTTTTAAGTCATCTTCAGAAATTTTATAATTCTTATAAACCGAATCTGAAAGTGCTACCATACCGTCATAGTAAGCAGTAATGGAATGCTGAATAGCTTCTGGAATTTCAGTTACTGCAGTGTCGAGTGTAGCGGCCTCAGTAGTTGTTACCGCATCTACGCCTTCAACTTTTGAAATACCAAGATTCCAACCAAGATTTACGCTGTATGCCTCAAATCCTGCAACATTATAAGTAGTAACAGCTTGACCGGCAGTTTGACCAGTGTAGCAATAGATATAAACAGGTTTGTCAGCAGGAATATTCACGAGAGTTTCTGCGATTGCAGTTCCCCAAGGTACATTCACTGCGCCTTTGATATGACCTTTTTCATAATCTGCAGCGCCACGGATGTCAAGAATAGTCATCTCTTCACCTGCAGCAACTTTTTCTACGAATTCTGCTTGAGCAATTTTGTAGATATGAGCTGGCATGTTGTTGTAAAGCTCTTCAATTCTTGCTGATGCTTCACTTACAACAGGAAATCCCTTGTTTGCCCATCCCATAGGTGCATTAGCTGCATTGCCCATACCACCGTTAAGTGATACAGCATCGTAGCCCATCATTCTAAGGTCTGCTGTTACTTGCCCAGCAGTTTGACCAGTATAACAATATACCACAATTGTCTTATCTTTAGGTAATGTACCAAATGAATTTGCCATACCCTTAGCAAAAGGAATATTTGTAGCACCTTCAATATGTCCAATTGCATAATCTTTTGCGCTTCTTACTGAAAGGATCAATATACTATCATCTTTCAAGTCTACCATTGCTTTAAGATCATCTTCAGAAACTTTGCAGTTTTTGTATTTAGTCTCAGATACTGCTGCAAGACCTTCATAATAAGCTGTGATTGCCTCTTGAACAGCCGCATCTATTTCAGTAGTACCCGGTGTTAATGTTGCAGCTTCAGTAGAAGTAGAAACATCAATACCTTCAACTTTTGAAATTCCAAGATTCCAACCCAAGTTAACACTTCTAGCATCGAATCCCGCCATATTAAGTGTCATTACAGCTTGACCAGCAGTTTGACCTGTATAGCAGTATACAAATACAGGCTTATCAGCAGGTATTGATGAAAGACCCTCTGCAATCGCTGGTCCCCAAGGCATATTTACTGCGCCTTCAACATGGCCTTTGCCATAATCTTCAGCACTTCTGATGTCTAAAATCGTCATTTCCTCGCCAGTTTTAACGAGTTCAATAAAATCCGCTTGACCAATTTTGTAAATATGCTCAGGCATATTGTCGAAGTAAGCAATTGCAAGCGCACTAAGATCAGATACTGGCTCAGAAACCGCCGGTTCCTCAACTACAGGTGTATCTTCACCATCCGTCAAGTCCATGGATGCTGCTGGTTCTTCTGTTTTACCGCATGCGGTAACCGATAATATAAGTACTAATGTAAGTAATAATGATAACCATTTTTTCATTTGAGTTCCCCTCCACTAATCAAAAGTGTGTTGATCAAGATCCGTCTGACGGACCGACTGGTGCGACTTCCTCGACTGGAATGATGACATCCGTTTTGGACTCCCATTCAAGCCAAG
Source organism: Clostridiales bacterium (assembly GCA_021107455.1). Classification (GTDB taxonomy): domain Bacteria; phylum Bacillota; class Clostridia; order Peptostreptococcales; family Acidaminobacteraceae; genus Fusibacter_D. The sequence continues at coordinate 2,248 of JAIOSU010000267.1, forward strand.
CGCCATCATATACTTTCAGGTTCTCATAACCGGCTTCTTGTAAAAGTGCCATTGTTTGAGTCGCTCTGACTGAAGATTTGCAGTATATAATTATTGTGTCTTCTTTTTTGATTCCAGCCTCTTTATAGAACAATCCAAGATCTCTACTTGACATAAATGTGTCATCACTGTAGACATTCTTGGTATGCGGATAAAGAATAGCTCCAGGAATATATCCCGCTTGATACTCGGCAAGTGACCGTACGTCCAAAATCACTACACCCTCAACTGGATTCTCAGCAAGTGCAACCATGTCATCATAAGTTGCGACAGTTGACAAATCTGCATCTTTTGCAACATATTCAGTTGTTGGTAAAGTAGTGGTTTCAATAGCAAGTGGTGCATTTGCTTTAACGAGTGCATTAGAACCGCCATTGACGATCATCACATTTTCATGACCGAAAACTTTCAGAGTCCACCAGATTCTCGCAGCAAAAATACCTTGATTGTCATCATAAACATATATTACACTGTCATTCGATATACCTTTGCCACCAAGTGTTTTCTCAAGTTGCTCTTTTGAAGGCAACATCATTGAAACCGGTTGATCCGTAGATAACTCAGTATGAGTAAGGCAAATCGCCCCGTCCACATGGCCTTTGTTATAAGCTTCTTCTTCTCTGGCGTCAATCACAATCACATCCGGATTGGATGCGAGATCCTCAACAACTTTCGAAGCTTCAACCACGTTCATTGTACCAGGATACGACGTATCGTTGGTGCATGAAGTCAATGAAAAAACCAAAAGCAATGACAAAATGAGAAGTTTGATCATCTGATTTCTTTTTGTCATGTAAACCCTCCATTAACGAATTTGTGAGATTGCATAATTGGAGTATATTGTTAAACATCTAACAAATTGTGTGATAATTATTTCACACTTACACGTCTATTATATGCTATCTGAATTTTATTGGTTATCACTTTTACTTATATAGCATTTCATATTGGAATGATAGTTTTTTAACATACATCCTATTGCCACCACTATATCTTACTGATATGATGAAAGCAAGACAAACACTAAAGGTAGAGCATTATGAAGATCAAAACTTTCAGTATATTGATACTGATATTGCTAGGGTTTTACACGCTTGTTAATATTCAAACGCTAACCGCATTTCCTAATGTCCATTCGGATGAGCTTTGGCTGAAAGGCCTCACTGAGGAAATGATCACATCGGGAACATTTCGGGTGACAGAACCTTTTTACAACTTGTATCCAAGAGTTGTACACCCTTTCAGATGGCTATATCACAGCATTCAAGCCGTGATTTATGCCATCATGGGCAGTACTGTTTTCACTATGCGTTTTATCTCACTGATTGGCAGCATCCTCTCTCTATGGATTTTCTATAAGCTGGCTCTGAATCGCTTTAAGTCCAAATGGATAGCACTGGCCCTGTCAGCACTGCTCGCACTGAATATCCAGTTCATCGCCAGTGCTCACACAGGCAGACAGGAAAGCTGGATCTTGTTTTTCATGCTCCTCAATATTTATCTCATTTATTCGAAGAAGTTCAATCCTCTTACTTATAGTATTGTGATTCTACTCGGCATAGGGATCCATCCCAACAGCTTTTTGATTGGTATGACTTCTGCGGCTCTCATTACCTCACAAATTCTGATGAAAGAAAGACCATTTAAGGATTTGATGAAGTTGATCGGGTTTACTGCATGTGGTGCAGCCCTTTATCTGGTGATCGGGTTTGCATGGAATCCCGATCTGATACAAAAGTACTTTGAATTCGGTTCATCACTAGGCGTTGACGCACCGCCGATTTCAAGACTCGAAGGGTTTTACTGGTTTTGGTACAAACTTTTTAACCGCATTGGCGGGACTTATGATCTTTATAATATCAAAATGGAGCTCATTTTACTCGGACTGTCGTTGCTCGCCATGCCTTACCTGTTTTTACGGAATAAGCGAACTGATTTCGGAAATGCACTCCATCAGCTGGCCATTATCGTATCACTTGGAATCGGTCTTCTCATCATAGGTCGATACAACCAAACTTCAGTGGTTTTCATCATGCCCTTCACGATCTTGCTTCTCGGTGAATATCTATATCCATTATTGAAATCAAAATACTGGGTAGCACTTGTTTTAATTACAGCTTCATCTTTTCATCTTTACGATAATATTGATACCTACTATGAAGAAATGCCCTATTACAAATCTTACGATATAGTATTGGATGAAATCCGCACTTATGTCCCTGGAGACGCACGAGTACTCGGCAACCTGAATATGATTGCAGCTTTTGATAACAGAAATTTTATCGACATCAGAAATTTAGGCTTTCTAAAGCAAAATGGCTACGACTTCGAAGCCTATGTCAGGGCAAACCAAATTGAATACATTCTCGTTCATGACGAAATGGAATATCTGGCGAATACCAGTCCAAAGTGGGATTTCCTCTACGTGGACATTTCTTATTATCCGGATATGGTTGAATTTCTTGATCATTCCACCACTTTGATCGGGACAGTTGATAATCCTGTTTATGCCATGAGAATCACCAGATACACAGGTACATTTCCATGGCAGACAAAAATATATCGCATCAATTCCAATTGAGAGATCAAAAGGATTCGATGCGATTTCTTTTTTGCTTTATAATTAAATTCTTACCGTTTTCACCTATCACTTCGATGGTATCATAGAACTTTGAGAGGTTTCTTTGTACTGAATCTTCATCTTCACCGACCACCACCGCATAGCCCGCTCTAGCTGAGGCGTTCTCCGTCCTAGGGATTTCATCTCCTATCCCGAAATTATAACCGGCATCCAAAATGTATGGTAGCCTCTTTATATCTTCAATCGAGGTCATTTTCATGACTTTTCCGGGTTCACAAAAAAACAATTGTGTGCTGAAAGGCTTCACCATTTCAGAATCCACTAAAAAAATCTTATCAACGATTTTGATATAATTTTCGTGTTCCGCAACTCCTAGAATATTGAGTTCAAGCACATCGGCACCTGTGGAATAAGGTATGGTCACATCTTCGTAAGCTCCACCCAAACGACATGCGATTTCATTGACCAAAATACCTTCAGCACCGATTAAAAATTGAAAATAAATAGGACCCTCCTTGATTTGAAACACTTCGCAAATCGTTTCAGTCCATTCGTTGATTCTCTTTCCGTATTGAAATGAATACTTGCTCGGGTATTCGTGTGAGGTGCATACACCTATATTTTGATCAGGTGAAAACGTCACTCTATCTGTAAGTGTCAACACCTTGACAATACCATTATGAACCCATCCGCTGACAGTCACCTCATCGTTCGCGTAAAACTGTTCCACAAGCATTTCATCTGAGCGAGAGTACTTAAGCACTTCATCAATTGAAGCTTTGACAGCATTTTTATCATTGAGTTTGAAAATACCACGTTGTCCTTGTGAGTCAATGGGCTTTACGACGTATGGCCCATCAAACTTAATAACATCATCAGCACAGTCCCGTTTTGAGAGTAATGCAAACTTTGCTGTAGGTATGTTGTGATCAAGGAAAATTTGCTTCATCCATTTCTTATTGGTCACTTGCAGTGCCACGCTAGATGGAATGAATGAAAATAGACCATTTTTCTCCGCTGCAAGCGCAGCCGTTAAAACCGGTTGATCAGTTCCTACAGTCATTATAGCATCCACTTGATTCTGGGCCGCACATCTTTCGACGGCACTTGCATCGAATGCATCTGCTAGAACTGCTTCGTCCGCAATAAGTTTGCCTCCCGAAGATTCGCTATAATCAGCAACAACAGTATGATAACCCATTGCTTTCAGTTTTTTAATCCCATTGATTTGACAACTTCCCGCACCAACCATCAATACACGTTTCATTTACATTTACCTTTCTCAGTCGCTTCATAAAGGGTATTCCATAATAGAAGTTCAATTTCAATGTGATTTCAACACATTTTTTTAGAGT
>JAIOSU010000035.1 GCA_021107455.1 Clostridiales bacterium
AATGTACATGAACTCAATTATTTAAAGGACCAAGTCCAAGAACTTAAAGATCAAGGTGTTTATAGAATCTTACCAGTCCTTGAAGGAGCTAATGAAGCGGAAATTATCCTTAATGGTCAATCGGTCATCAACTTGTCTTCAAACAATTATTTGGGATTTGCGAACCATCCGAGATTAAAGGAAGCTGCAATCAAAGCTGTTGAAAAATACGGAGTTGGTTCAGGTGCTGTTCGTACAATCATCGGTAATATGGATATTCATGAAGAACTCGAAGTCAAACTTGCAGAGTTCAAACGTGAAGAAGCAGTCATGGTATTTCAATCAGGTTTCAACTGTAATGCCGGAGCGATTCAAGCCATTACAAACAAAGGCGATTTGATTATTTCAGATGAACTTAATCATGCAAGCATAATAGATGGTGTCAGACTTTCAAGAGCAGACAAGGCTGTATTCAAACATAGTGATATGGATGATCTGATAAGAGTTTTAGAAGAGAAAAGATCTAACTATACCAATTGTTTAATCATAACAGATGGTGTTTTCAGTATGGATGGCGATCTTGCAAAATTGCCTGAAATTGTTGAAATTGCTGAGAAGTACAATTGTATGACTTATGTGGACGATGCACATGGATCAGGTGTACTTGGACAAAACGGTCGTGGAACGGTGGATCATTTCGGACTTCATGGAAGAATTGATTTTACAATAGGAACTCTCTCCAAAGCGATTGGCGTCATCGGCGGTTATGTTGCGGGTAGTAAAGTCATGAAAGAATGGTTGCTTCACAGAGGACGCCCATTACTTTTCAGTACCTCATTGCCACCAGCTGCAGTGGGTGCCATAATGGAGGCGGTCGATCTTTTAAGTTCAACAACAGAATATACAGATAGACTTTGGAGCAATGCAAAATTCTTCAAAGCTGAACTTGGAAAGCTGGGGTATGATATAGGACATAGTGAAACACCTATCACTCCTGTAATTATTGGAGATGAAGCCAAGACGGTTGCTTTTTCAAAGCGTATGCTCGAAAAAGGCGTATTCGTTTCAGCCATTATATTTCCTACAGTTCCAAAAGGAACAGGAAGAGTAAGATGTATGGTTACAGCAGGACATTCAGAGGAACAACTGTCAAGAGCTGTCAAAGTGTTCGAGGAAGTCGGCAAGGAAATGGGAATACTATAATAAATTGTTTGCCAGTGTCATGCTGAAGGTATAATGATAATACGATAAATTGGTAGAGGATGGATGAATATGGAAAATAAATCAGGAATTTTACTTGAAAGTGGAACTGGCGAAGTTGAAATTCTTCACTTCACTGTATCTGGCGTTCACTATGCAATCAATGTTGTCAAAGTGAAAGAATTGCTTCAAATTGAAAACATATCCAAAATTCCAAATGCACATCCAGCCATTTCGGGATTGTCATTGATCAGAGGTGAAATGATCTCTGTAGTGGATCTGCTATATGTTCTTGAAGGTCAAAAAAACGAAAAAGTAAAAAATGGTATGACATTGGTATGTGAATTCAATAAAATTAAAGTTGGTTTTGCCATTGAATCTGTTCTTGGAATACAACGTATCGGATGGAATGAGATTATGAAACCAGATGATCTCACATCGAATTCGTTAATAATTGGCAACATCAATCTCAATGGTGAAATCATAATGTTACTTGATTTCGAAAAGATTGTTATGGATATCAATCCAAATACCGGTATCAATATGGATAGGATCAAAGATATCGTAGTCAAGGATCGCTCAAAAATCAAGATCGCCCTGGCCGATGATTCACCAATGATTCGAAAAGTCTTACTCGATACGTTGACCAGAGCTGGGTTCACAAAGCTCAAATTTTTCGATGACGGTATGGAAACACTGGATTATCTTCTTATGTTAGTGGAGAAAAAAGGTGAAAAATTCAAAGATGACATTGATTTGTTGATTACAGATATTGAGATGCCTCAACTCGATGGACATTCATTGACTAGACGAGTGAAAGAACATCGCATTCTTAAAAATCTACCGGTCATCATATTTTCCTCATTGATTACAGGAGATTTGCTTCATAAAGGTGAGGCGGTTGGTGCAGATGCCCAGATGAGTAAACCAGAGATTAAGAACTTGGTCAAATTGATTGATGAGATTTTGAATATCAATTAAATTCAAAAAAACAAAAGGTGTCATATAGAATGTGAAAGCATTTTATACGACACCTTTTTAGCGCTTGGTCTTGACTGTACATAGGGGATAAAGTATAATAAATCGAATGAAAAGTTTAGTAATAATAAACTCAAAAAAGGAGAAATGGTTGTGAATATTGGTGAAAAAATAAAAAGACTAAGACTTGAAAACAACCTCACTCAAGAAGAATTAGCAGATCGATGTGAACTGTCAAAGGGCTTTATATCACAATTGGAGAGAGATATGACATCACCTTCAATAGCTAGTTTGGTAGATATCCTTGAAAGCCTGGGAACAAATTTACAAGCATTCTTCAGTGAGACCGTTGAAGAAAAAATCGTGTTTAGGCCAGAAGATTTTTTTGAGAAAGAAGATGAAATCACGGGTTATAATTTGGAGTGGATCATACCGAATGCACAAAAGAATATGATGGAACCGATTATGTTGACATTGGCTCCGAACGGCGCTTATGATGCTCATGATCCACATGAGGGAGAAGAATTCGGTTTTGTGATTTCAGGCTCTGTCGTTGTACGACTTGGGGGCAAAAAGTATGTGGCCAAGGCTGGAGATTCAATTTATTATAAGGCAAACAAGAGTCACGAAATCATAAACAAAGGTAAAAGAGAAGCAAAAATTTTATTGGTTGGTACGCCACCCAATTTTTAATTCTTGGAGGCACTACTTGAGTGATAAAATAGTAAAAGGAATAAACATTACAAAAGAATATAATGGCGTCGCAGTAGTGAAAAACATTGATTTTTGGGTAAAAAAGAATCAATTTTTAACAATTTTAGGACCAAGTGGATGTGGTAAAACCACAACACTTAGAATGATTGCCGGATTTGAGCGACCTACTTCCGGAACTATTTATTTTGAAGGCAATGACATCACTGATACTCCTCCGTATCTTAGGCAAATCAATACGGTTTTTCAAAAGTATGCCTTATTTCCACATATGAATATTTATGAGAATGTTGCATTTGGATTGAGAATCAAAAAAAATAGTGAGAAAGAAATTGCGTCCAAAGTATCAAAAATTTTGGAACTGGTAAATCTATCGGGATTTGAGAATAGAAAGATCAATTCACTTTCCGGTGGTCAGCAACAAAGAATCGCTATCGCCAGAGCCCTTGTCAACGAACCGAAAGTGCTGTTGCTTGATGAACCACTGGGAGCGCTGGATCTAAAACTTAGGAAAGAGATGCAACTGGAGCTGAAAAATATGCAAAAGGAACTTGGAATCACTTTTGTATATGTCACACATGACCAGGAAGAGGCGCTCACGATGTCTGATAAGATCATCATCATGAACCATGGTGAGATTCAACAAATCGGATCACCTACGGATATCTACAATGAACCTGAAAATCGGTTTGTAGCAGACTTTATTGGGGAAAGCAATATTTATGATGGCATCATGATTAAGGATTTTTTGGTGCGGTTTGCAGATCTTGATTTCGTTTGTGTGGATTCAGGCTTTGGCGATGAAACTTTGGTGGATGTTGTCATTCGTCCTGAAGATGTAAAGCTATTAGGCCCTGGAGAAGGTCAGTTGAATGGAATCGTACAGTCTGTAGTGTTCAAAGGTGTCCATTATGAGATGATGATCAAGGAGTCCTCCAGAGAATGGATGGTCCACAGCACAGATAAGGTGGATGAAGGTGTTACTGTGGGTATTAAGATAGATCCTGATGATATTCATATCATGGAAAAGGAGGCATAAAGTGCTTAAACGTATTGCTTCTGGCCCATATTTGGTATGGATTGTACTGTTTATTCTGATTCCTATTCTTATGATAGGATTCTTCAGTATGGTTAGAACGGATGCGGAGACGGGTGCATACTATTTGACAGCCACCAATTTTGCGCGCGTTTTCGAACCCGTATATATTGCTGTTTGGACTCGATCAATAAAAATAGCTCTTGAAGCAACAGCTATTTGTCTTTTGCTCGGATATCCAATGGCCATGATCTTAGCTAAAATGAATGCAAGATATCGGACAATAGCAGTAATGCTTTTTGTTGTCCCTATGTGGATGAACTTCCTGCTCAGGACTTATGCATGGATGACTATTCTAGGAAAGAATGGAATTCTAAATAAGATACTGATGTTTTTCGGACTACCTCAAATGACATTTTTGTACTCTGAAGGTGCTGTGCTTCTTGGTATGGTTTATAATTTTTTGCCGTTTATGGTGCTTCCAATTTATACTGTACTCTCGAAAATGGACCAAAGTCTTATTGAAGCAGCTGAGGATTTGGGTGGAAATAAGGTCAATGTGTTCAGAAAAGTCATTTTTCCATTGTCACTCCCTGGTGTCGTATCAGGAACTTCAATGGTTTTCATGCCTGCCGTGAGCACATTCGTGATTTCCAACCTGCTTTATGGTGGACAATACATGCTCATTGGAAATCTGATCGAGCAGCAATTTTTGGTTGTTAACGACTGGTTCTTTGGGTCCGCAATCTCAATCATCTTGATGATTCTCATTCTGGCGACCATGGCAGTGATGAACCGTCTGAGTGGAAACAACCCTGAGGAAGGGGGTGTGAATCTATGGTGAATAAATGGGTCAAGAGGCTCTATACGTTGCTTATTTTTACATTCTTGTATGCACCGATTGTCGTTCTGATCGTTTTTTCGTTCAATGATTCAAAATCCACAGCAAGATGGGAAGGATTCACTCTGGATTGGTATCGAAGCCTGTTCCAGAACAGATACATTATGAAGTCGTTGTATTATACGGTATTGGTTGCAATCATATCTTCAATTTCCGCAACCGCGATCGGGACTTTTGCGGCATTTGGAATCTTTTACATGAGGACGTGGAAACAAAAGCTTGTGCTCAATGTAAACTCAATTCCACTGCTCAATCCGGATATTGTCACTGGTGTTTCTTTGATGACGTTGTTTGTGGCCATGAACATGGAGCTGGGTCTTATGACTATGATCATAGCGCATATTACTTTTAGTGTTCCTTATGTGGTTCTGTCAGTACTCCCTAAATTCAAGCAGATGCCAGGTGAAATGCTGGAGGCTGCTATGGATTTAGGTGCCACACCGTGGTATGCCTTTAAAAATGTAATCTTACCCGAGATCAAACCTGGAATTATCACTGGGGGTCTCATTGCTTTTACACTTTCCATTGATGACTTTGTCATCAGTTTTTTTACTACTGGAAGTGGTGTCAGCAACCTCTCTATTGCGATATATTCTATGGCAAGAAGAGGGATCAAACCAGAAATCAATGCCTTATCTACATTGATGTTCGCATCCGTGCTGATTTTGCTTTTGATCATCAATAAAAGAACAAAGATAGAAGATATATAATCGAGGAGAGGAGAAAACAATGAAGAAAATAATAATTTTAGTTATGGTGATGGTTTTGACAACCGTTTTGTTTACTGCATGTGCACAAGAGGATAAAGTAGTTCTGAATGTTTACAACTGGGGCGATTACATCGATGAGGACATTTTCGAGATGTTCGAGGTAGAAACAGGGATTGAAATCAATTATGAGACCTATGCTACAAATGAGGAAATGTACACAAAAATAAAAAAGGGTGGTACCAAGTACGATTTGGCCATCCCTTCAGAATATATGATAGAGAAAATGATCCGAGAAGAAATGCTTGAAACGATTGATTTGAGCAAGATTCCAAACTTCAAAAATATCGATGATGATTTTAAGAACTTATCATTCGATCCAGATAATGCCTATTCAGTACCATATTTTTGGGGAACTGTAGGTATCATCTACAACACTGAATTAATTGAAGAACCAATCAATTCATGGGATGTTTTATGGGATGAGAAATATGCTGGACAGTTCACGATGATGGATTCTCAAAGAGATTCTATCATGGTTGCTCTCAAGAAACTTGGGTATTCAATGAATACCAAAAATCTCGATGAACTTGAAGAAGCCAAGCAACTTTTGATCGAACAAAAACCTATGGTACTTGCCTATGTCGGCGATAATGTCAAAGATATGTTGATCAGTGGAGAAGCGGCTATGGCAGTAGTTTGGTCAGGTGAAGCCAGTGCAGTCATACAGGAATATGATGA
>JAIOSU010000043.1 GCA_021107455.1 Clostridiales bacterium
AGCACAATCCGTTTTAGGCAATTTGAGACTTGATATTGGCGATATGCTCGATTTGAGACCAAAGGACAAATTTACATTTGCGATAGTCACAGAATTCCCTCTATTCGAATTCGATCCTATAGCCAAACGTTTGGCCGCCATGCATCATCCGTTTACAATGCCGGTGGAGGAAGATCTTGATAAGTTCGAAAGCGCGCCCCTTGAGATGAGAGCAAAGGCATACGATATAGTACTCAATGGTGTGGAGCTTGGAAGCGGTAGTATAAGAATTCACAGTCCGAAAGTTCAACAGATGATGTTTGAAGCTCTTGGAATGACACAAGAAACTATCGACGCAAGATTTGGTTTTTTAATGGATGCTTTTGAATATGGTGTACCACCTCACGGTGGATTTGCATTCGGGCTCGATCGACTTCTGATGTTGCTCTCAGGGTCTTCAAGTATTCGAGAGGTCATTCCATTTCCAAAGATGCGCGACGGTTCTTGTGCAATGACAGACTCACCGTCACAGGTCGATCCAGAGCAACTCGAAGAGCTGTCCATCAGATTGATGACTCAAACACTGGAATCACCGAAGGCAGATAAAGAGTCACTGGAACGGATTGATTATGTGGCTAATCTTGCACGGATTGAACTTACTGAAAAAGAACGCAAATCGTTTTCAAAAGATTTATCTGACATTATTGAATTTGCTGACCAACTGAACGGTATCGACCTCAGCAGTTATGCGCCACTTACACATGTGGTGATAGGGGCATATTCGAGAAGAAAAGACAAGTTGGTAAAGTCTACAGAAGTAGAGATGCTTTTGAAGAACGCACCATCGAAAATAGATCATTATATTCATGTGCCAAGAACAGTGGAGAAAGAAGGTGAAGAGTCATGAAAGCTTTGATATATGAATCCATAAGTGAATTATCAAGAAAACTCAGTTCCAGGGAGATTTCAAGTGAGGAATTGACGCGAGCTTTTGTCGATCAAATTGAAAAGAGAGATGAACAGATTGGTGCTTATCTACATTTTGATCCTGTGTCAGCACTGGAAAGTGCGGTAGAAGTTGACCTTAAAAGACAAAAGAATTCTTTGATGTCAGCGCTTTCAGGAATACCAATGGCCATCAAAGACAATATTTGTACCATGGATATGCCTACGACTTGCGCTTCCAAGATGCTTGAAGGTTATATGTCGCCATTTGATGCAAAGGTTGTATCTCAATTGAAAGAAAGTGATGCCGTAATACTTGGTAAACTGAACATGGATGAATTCGCCATGGGTGCATCAACAGAGACTTCCTACTTTAAAAAGACTAGAAATCCAGTGGACCTTGGCAGAGTGCCAGGTGGAAGCTCAGGAGGGTCAGCAGCTGCGGTAGCGGCTTTTGAAGCGGCATACTCGCTCGGATCTGACACAGGTGGATCCATAAGACAACCAGCAGCATTCTGCGGTGTTTCCGGATTGAAACCCACTTACGGCACGATTTCGAGAAGAGGACTAATCGCATTTGCCTCATCACTCGATCAAATAGGACCGATCGCAAAAAATGTTGAAGATCTTGCTTTTATCTATAACGCATTGGCTGGCCATGATCCGATGGACAGCACCAGTTCTAAAAGAAAGGTTGAAAGTAAAGATGCTCTCATCGGTGAAAATGTTGATAAATTAAGAGTTGCCTTACCGATGAACTATTTGAAGGATGGTATCCAAAGAGAAGTGAAAGAAGCCATTTTAGAGGCAGCCAAGACTTTTGAATCCATGGGAATCACGGTTGAACCTGTAGAAATAGAAAACATGGAATATGCTTTACCTGCTTATTATCTTCTTTCATCGGCCGAAGCCTCATCGAACCTTGCAAAATTTGATGGCGTTCAGTATGGTTACCGACATGATGAGTTTGATGATCTTGCAAGCCTATATAAGAAGTCACGAGGTTTTGGTTTTGGTACCGAAGTCAAACGACGTATCTTGCTTGGTACTTATGCACTTAGTTCAGGATATTATGACGCTTATTATCTGAATGCACTGAGAGCAAGGCAAATGGTCAAAGAGACATTTGACAAATTGTTCGAAAGTTTTGATGTGATTCTCACCCCTGTGGCACCCACAACAGCCTATAAATTTGGAGAACATTCCAAAAGTCCGGTTGAGATGTATCTAGGTGATATTTATACAGTACCAGTCAACATTGCAGGATTGCCTGCGCTCAGTACAAATTGCGGATTCGACGATAATGAAATGCCGATAGGTATGCAATTTATAGGAAGTGCTTTTTCAGAGAAAGTGATTCTGTCGCTTGGATTGGCATTTGAAAAAGAGTTCGCTAAAAAGGAGGTCGTGTTGTGAAAAAAGTCAGCGTATATGATGAATATGAATCTGTAATTGGGGTTGAAGTCCATGTGGAACTCAACACAGCTTCCAAAATATTCTGTGGCTGCAGTACCGCTTTTGGTGGCGATCCAAATACGGATTGTTGCCCGGTGTGCATGGGGCTCCCAGGGACATTGCCAGTCCTTAACGACAGCGTTGTGGAATATGCCATAAAAGCTGGACTAGCCACAAACTGCGAAATCAATCTGTACAGTCAGATGGACCGTAAAAACTATTTTTATCCCGACCTGCCCAAAGCTTATCAAATTTCACAAAACAGTGATCCGATAGCAGTCAACGGCTACTTGGATGTATTATGCGATGAAGGTTTAAAACGTGTTGGAATCACGAGAATTCATATGGAAGAAGATGCTGGAAAGTTGATTCATGATGATACAAAAGGCACCTTGATAGACTACAACAGATGTGGAGTGCCTCTGATTGAAATCGTATCGGAACCTGATATGAGGTCAGCGGATGAAGTGAAATCTTTTCTTCAACAGTTGAGAGCAATTGTGGTTTATCTCGATATCACCACTGGAAAGATGAATGAAGGTGCATTCAGATGTGATGTCAACCTTTCAGTTAGAAAAAAAGGTGTGAAGACACTTGGAACAAGGACGGAAATGAAAAACCTCAATTCATTCGCTTTTGTCACGAAAGCCATTGAAGTTGAGATGAAAAGGCAAATCGATGTGCTTGAAAAAGGGGGATCCATCATCCAAGAAACAAGAAGATGGGACCCGGCGAAAAAAGCATCCTTTGCAATGAGATCTAAAGAAGACGCTCATGATTATAGATATTTTCCTGATCCGGATTTGATGCCTATAGTCATTGAACAATCAGAAATTGATCAAATCAAAGACGATATGCCAATGCTTCCAGAGGATTACAAGACTATTTTAATCGAGAAATACGGACTCAAATCGACACTTGCCGAGCAAATCATCGCAAATAAAAGTGTTGCAGATTTTACAATTGAAACCATCGGAAAAGTAGCAAATGCTGAACTCTTTGGCAACTTGATCACAAATGCGGCTATTGATGACACGAGCCTTGATATCACAGAGA
>JAIOSU010000097.1 GCA_021107455.1 Clostridiales bacterium
AAGCTTCTCCATATGCCTGCTCTATGATTTGTTCACGTGTGAGCACTTGTCCTGTATGTTTGAGAAAGGTCAATAAAAGTTTGTATTCTGCTGTGGTCAAATCAATTGCCTCACCATCTTTGTATGCCGTCATCGCCTTTTGATCCAATTTGATGTTCTTATAGACGAGCAATTGTGATGCTCCAGCTGTAGGGTTCACACGTTTAAGTACGGCGTGGATTCTACGCATCAATTCTCTGGCACTGAAAGGTTTGATGACATAATCGTCCGCACCGAGATCAAAACCTCTGATTTTATCGCTTTCATCCAGCCTGGCTGTCAACATGATCACAGGAACGTTTGAAAACTGTCTTATATTTTCAAGGACTTCAAAACCATCTATTCCGGGCATCATGACATCGAGCACGATCATATCATATTTGCTTTTTCCGAAAAGCTCAAGAGCTTCAATGCCGTTTGAGGCCACATCACACTCATAGCCCTCATTCTCAATATATTTTGAAACCACATCACTTATGGATTTCTGATCTTCAACCACTAAAATTGTGTTCATTTGAGTTACCTCCGTATGATATGATTTTATCATATTTTTATGACTCAAATATGACTAAAAATGTTATACTATTATCGTAATCGGAACTTCGGATTTTTAGTAACAGCGCTAAGACTAAGAAGCACTTGTGCAGGCAAGTAAAAGAACCACATGGACACTCTCGTGAAATCATAAAACAGGTTTGAAATCCCATAGTTTGGCAATAAATTGAAGAACAGCACATTGATGTCACAAATCAGAAAAAGGACAAACCCGATTTTGAATAACATAAGTGACCGCCGTAATTTGGTTTGGACTATCATCAAGGTCCATAAATTCATCAAAAATAGCACCCCATACAAAAGTACTGCAGTTATGATCACTGTGCCTTTCCAGATCAACAGTGAACCCAATACTATTGTCACAGACGCACCTATGTAAATCCTATAATGGCTTCTTATTTGTCCAAATAGTGAGATCCTGTAAGCATAAAGCACTTGTACAAGGATAAAAACGACTACTCCGACAGACAACCAATCTGTGAATAATAATATCGCATCCGCAAGGAAAGTCACTGCAATCACAGCTGTCATCAATAAGTGATCAAACCCCGATGACTTACGATTGAATGTCAACAGCAAATACATAAAGCATATAAACACTGAAAACAATTTAATACCATTAGACCAATCGGCAGTCAAATAATTCCAAGCATCACTGGATACTATCACCATATATATTATGCCTTGAAACACCAAAAAAATTTTCACAGCACACCTCATTTTCTTTTTGTCCTTATACCCAATATTTAAAGAAGTTTTCAAAACGTAAGAGGAGGCTATATGAAACTCGATATTAAAAAAACATTTATTCTAGGTTTGGGATTTTTTGCAGTCAGTCTGGTTTGGCCGCTTTACAACATCTATGTCCCTATTTTTCTCAGAGATTTTCTTGACAGTCAATTTCAAATCAATGCGATTATGACACTGGACAATGTGCTGGCTGTAAGTTTGATTCCCTTCATCGCTTCACTCAGTGATAGAACTCAGACTCGTTTTGGAAGAAGAATGCCTTATTTGATGATTGGTATTCCTCTATCTGCCATAGCATTCATTATGCTACCAAATTACAGTGGTTTTCTCAGTTTCATGTTGATCATCACAGTCCTCAACTTTTCCATGGCCATCTATAGAGCTCCGACCGTAGCCTTGATGCCTGATATCACACCTGCTCCTCTCAGAAGCCAGGCCAACGGTATAATCAACTTCATGGGCGGACTCGCATCGGTATTTGTTTTGATCGGAGGATCCTTTCTCTACAAGACAAATAAAAATTTACCGTTCATTTTGACCGCAGTCTTAATGTTGTTTGCCCTGGCTATGTTGATCCGGTTTATAAAAGAACCAAAAGTAGGTGTAGAAGCCAAAGAAGATCGAGTGAACCTAAGGGCGTCCATCAAAGAGATCATTGTGGATTCAGATAAATCCACTGCATTCATACTTCTGGCAATATTTTTCTGGTTTGTCGGTTATCAAGGTGTCGAGGCGACTTTCAGCAATTATTGCGTACAATTTCTGGGTCTCGAAGTGACGGATGCCTCATTGATTCTCGGTTTTTTTGCCCTTTCATTTCTGGCATTTGCCATTCCAGCAGGGTTCATCGGCACAAAATTCGGGAAGAGAAAAACCATATTGGTTGGCCTTATTGGGGATACGCTAGTATTTCTTTCCCTATTCACGATAGGAACAATATTTCCATACAACCAGATCGTCATGATGATATTGATGCTCATAGGCGGATTCTTCTGGGCACTCATCAATATCAACTCTTATCCTATGGTGGTTGAAAGAACCACAGAATTGAAAATCGGCACTTACACTGGACTTTATTACTTCGCATCCTCTCTTGCGGCTATATCAGGTCCGCTCTTCATAGGCGCATTCGTGGATCTCATCGGTTTCAAATCCATGTTTATCATCACAGCAGCATCTTATTTTATAGCGTTCTTATTCATCAGTAAAACGAGCAAAATTGCTTCAAATGTCAAATAAAATCAGAAAGGCTCCGATCTCAATAGCTATTGTTGAGACCGGAGCCTTCTTCAGTTGAATATCATTTGAATCATAATCATATATATTGCTGTTCCGCCCAAAATACTTAAGAGATTGTTCCTTTTCCACAGATGAAGTAACCCAGTCAACCCCATAGCAAGTGCAACTGGCAGACTCGCCTTAAGAGCCAAAAAATCGACTCCTTTTATGCTATATACAATAAGCATGCCCATCACAGAAGGAGGCAAATACTTTCCGGCGTATTCAACCCACTTCGGTGTTTGGACTGATCCACCGAATAATACAAAAGGAGCCAATCTGACAAAATAGGTCACAAGCGCCATTGTGATGATTGATGCCCAAATCATTGGTCAGCCCCCTCTCCCTTAATAATCAACGGTTTTAAAAACAGAAGCCCTATGAGCATCAATGCCATTGAAGGAATGATCAAACTGCCCTCACCGAACAACACCAGCGAGATGGCTGATGCCGCCAAGCCCAGCAAAGCAGGAATATGTGTTTTAAATGCCAACCACTGTTCTATAAAAATGACGATAAAAAGTGCTGTCAAAGCAAAATCAATACCCGCCGTATTGAAAGTGATCAGAGTCCCAAGAAATACTCCAATAATAGTACCGGTGATCCAATAAATCTGATTTAAGAGAGATATGGCGAAGAACAAAGATTCCTTCGATATCTCATTTTGAATGGCGAGACCACATAGAAGCGAATATGTCTCATCCGTCAAAGCGAATATCATATATTGCTTTTTTGGTCCAAAAGTTTTGAATAGTTCAATAAAGGACAACCCATAAAAGAGATGTCTGATGTTGACAAAAAGGGTCATGAGTCCCACTTGTACGAGTCCTACAGGATTGAGCAAAAGTCCAATGGCTACAAATTGCATGGCACCGGCATAAACGAACACACTCATTCCAATAGCTACCCATATACTAAGTCCTGATTTTATGACAAGAAGACCAAATGGAATCCCGACAGAAATGTATCCAAGCATAACCGGTATGGTCATAGGAAATGCGATTTTTAATGTTTTTTTCATACATCGACCTCTGTTCTCATTATTATTTGGCAGTTTACAATCCTTCTCTATTTCATTATAATGCATTTATACATTGATTGATTTGGAGGAACCCAATGAAGCTACTCTATAAAGACCTTGGAACTGTCAAATACAACCAAGCCTATGATTTACAAGAAAAATATGTCGAAATGGTCCAAAATGGCTCTCCAGATACCCTTGTTTTACTGGAACACCCAAAAGTCATCACTCTTGGAATCAATGCGGATGTGTCCAATATTCTCATGGATACTGACGATCTGATTGCAAATGGATTTGAGATCATGAATATCAGAAGAGGCGGAGACGTCACTTATCACGGACCCGGGCAATTGGTTGCCTATACGATTTTCAATATCAAAAAGAATCATGGTGGCAGCATCAAGATATTTGTTCACGCACTAGAACAGATCATCATCGATCTACTGATTGAAGATTATGGTATCGAGGCCAATAGAGACCCCATCAACTCAGGAGTATTCATTGGACTTTCAAAGATAGCAGCTATTGGGCTATCCGTTCATCGTGGTGTGACTATGCACGGGTTTGCATTAAATGTCAATACTGACCTCAGCGACTTCAAAACCATAGCCCCATGCGGACTGACAACAAGAGATGTCACTTCAATGGAGGCAATTCTCGGTCAGAGTCAAAATATGGTTCAAATCAAAAAAAACGTTTTAAATCGGTTCACTCAAACTTTTGGGTTTACTTCAATTGAAACTTGAAAGCTGGAATCTTCAGACTTGGGTCAATGGTTGAACTTACTTCACCAACACGACTCGATCCCATTTTCGTATAAAATGGTATTGCTCCAGGGCTAGTTACCCAATTTAAACTTTCTACATCAAACATCAAACAGACTTCGAGCATCAAATCCCACATTTTCCTGCCCATTCCACATCCGATTTGATCGACTCTGATATAAAAATATTCTAGCGTCGCTTCAAGTCCGTGTTTCTTTAAGCTGAAAAACCCGATTATCTCCTCATCATCGGTCATTACAAACGTTTCACTCTGTCTTAGAAACTCCTCATCAATGGTATATTTTTCTTTGAAGATGCCCATGAACGTTTCATCATAACCCCAGTACGCTTCAGATTCATATGCGATTTTATTGAGTTGGTTCAGATCTTTTGAGTCAGCTTTTTTGTAGTCCAACATATTTTACCTCACTTTCGTGAATTCATATAATTGACTATACCTCCAAGAACAATCAGAACACCACCAAATAGTGATAAGACATCCGGCAGTTCAAACCATACCACCAAACCGATCATAAATGAAAAAATAATATCTGAATAGCTGTAGATGGAAAGTTCAGATGCAGGTGCATACTGATAGGCATTGGTCATAAAAAGCTGTGCTATCAGCGCTGAAACTCCAATCCCCAACAAAGACATCAATTCGGTGACATCTGGCACTACAAAACCTTCGATTGCCATGAAAGGCAATAATACGACACTTGAAAACAAACAAAAATAGAATACGATCAAAATCGGTGGGTCGTATGCTGTCAGTTTTCTAATCACAGTATATGCAGCACCTGCAAATGCGGCAGATAAAAGTCCCAAAATGCCAGGTAATAGAGAATAATCAAGACTCGGCCTAACAACAAATAGTGCACCGACTATAGCAATCAGTAATGCGACTTTCTGTGGTCGGTTAACTTTTTCCTTCAAAAAAAACACTGCAAATACCATGACGAAAAATGGTGATAATTTGTTTAAAATGACGGCATTTGCAAGTGGCAATCTCTCTAGAGCGGCATAGTAGAGTCCAACCCCGATCAGTCCAAATAGTGATCTGAGCAACATTAAAGTTGGTTTTTGGGGTTTTAATTTGATCTTTTTTCTATACACTGTAAATGAAACCGCAATTAGACCTACCATATTTCTAAAAAACATTTTCTCAGTAAGCGGTAATTCAGGCACACTTTTCACAAAAGCAGCC
This sequence comes from Clostridiales bacterium, assembly GCA_021107455.1. Classification (GTDB taxonomy): domain Bacteria; phylum Bacillota; class Clostridia; order Peptostreptococcales; family Acidaminobacteraceae; genus Fusibacter_D. The sequence continues at coordinate 5,615 of JAIOSU010000097.1, forward strand.
ATAATTGAAAAAAATAACGCTGAAAGCAATATATATATTATTCCTTTTTTCTTCATCGATTTCCATCCTGTGAGTTTATTGTTTGCCTTAGCCATTGTTCCTTGTCCCTTATATCACTGTGTATGAAATCGTAAGCTGATTCAATGGCTGTGATGACCATTTTACCATCAGGAAATGCATTAATGCCTGTCGACTTGTAATAAAGGTACATTTCAAGACCTCCAAACTCATTGGGCAAATAATACTTCAGATTAAGTCTTACCGCTCCCGCGTACTCATAAAACGAAATTCTTCTCATCTGATTCTCATTGGCCTCCTCAGGAATCTCAACCTCAAGAAGCATTCCAATATAACTGTCATAGAAACTGCTCATCTTCTCAAAGAATTTTGATCCATAGCCTCTTCCTTGAAACACTGGATGAATAACTATGAAATCCAGCCATAGCATACTAAGCTTTCTGATAGTATATAAAAATGCGTAACCCACCTCAATTCCAGTTTCGCTCAGCGCGATTAAGAGTTTGTAGTCTCCGGTCTCAAACAATCTGATAAAAACATCTATGGCTTTGCGTTCACCTTCGGGAAATTCTTCTATGATACTGTCGTAGAGCCTAATTACATCGGATAATCCACCTTCTATGATCGTGAGTTCTTCCATAATATGCATCTGTCATACCCCCTGTAGAATGATTTTATCAGAAAAAAACAGGATTGACTATTGTCAATCCTGCCATCCCTATATTAAGCGCCTAAATAAGCTTTTTTCACATTTTCATTCTCGAGGAGTTCTTTCCCCTTTCCTTCAAGAACAATTTTTCCAACTTCCATTACATAACCATAGTCCGCTATTTCTAGTGCTACTTTGGCGTTTTGCTCAATCAACATGATTGTAACACCAAGTTTGTTGATTTTCTTGATGATTTCAAAAATGTCCTTGACGATGAGAGGTGCAAGTCCAAGTGACGGTTCATCCATTAGAAGTACCTCAGGTTTGCTCATAAGAGCCCTGCCAACTGCCAACATCTGTTGCTCTCCACCGGACATAGTACCCGCCTTTTGTTTTTTCCTTTCAAGCAATCGAGGAAAAAGTTCATAGACCCATTCCATATCCTTTTGCACTTCATCAGAATATTTTCTGGAATAAGAACCCAGTATCAGATTCTCCTCAACAGTAAGATTCGTAAATACTCTTCTACCTTCTGGAACCAGGACCAAACCATTTTTAACGAGATTCTGAGTTTTTTCAAAAGTAATGTCCTTATCTTTATAAAATATAGTCCCCGATTTAGGCTTTTCAAGAGTCATGATCGCACGAAGTGTCGTACTTTTTCCTGCGCCGTTCGCTCCAATCAGACTAATGATCTTTCCTTTTGGTACTTCGAGTGAAATGCCTTTGATGGCATGTATTCCACCGTAATATACATTTAGATCGTTAATTTTTATCATTCGTCCACCCCTAAATAAGCCTCTATAACTTTTGGGTTATTCTGCACTTCAGATGCACTGCCTTCGGCAATATTGACTCCATAATCCAGCACATAAGTTTTCTCACAGACTCCCATGATGACTTGCATGTGATGTTCAATCATGAGTATCGACACTTTAAATTTCTTACGGATTTCTTTAACAAATTCCATAAGCTCAATGGATTCTTGAGGATTCATACCGGCCGCCGGCTCGTCAAGCAATAGAAGCCTAGGCTCAGTAGCGAGTGCCCTTGCGATTTCATGCTTTCTTTGCTTTCCATATGGCAGGGAACTTGCCTTGTCATCTTTATATTCCAACAAACCTACATCGTTCAGTAAATCAAGTGACTTTTGGATGACATCACTCTCTTTTTTTGTATAATCAGGTAATCTGATTACCGCTGAGAAGATGTTGGAATCCAATCTTAAATGATGTGCGATAATGACATTGTCAAGAACTGTCAAATCTTTGAATAATCTTATATTTTGGAATGTACGTGCTATGCCTCTCTTTGTGATCAAATGTGGTTTGAGTTTTTTTATGGAATTTCCATCAAATAATATATCGCCCTCAGTTGGAGTATAAACTCCCGTGATCATGTTGAACACAGTTGTTTTTCCAGCGCCATTCGGACCAATCAAACCAACGATGCTATCTTCGGCAATATCCAAATTGAGTCCTGAAACTGCAGTCAGGCCACCAAATCGCATGGTGATATTCTCGGTCTTTAAAATACTCATGATTTGGCCCCCTTCTTGATTTTATTTCTATAAAATTTTCCCATGGAGTCAATAGTGATTTCATCCCGTCCCATAAGTCCATTTTGATAGAACAGTACAACCAACATGAGGAGTATTGAAAAGAGTACCATTCTCATTCCAGGAACACTTTCAATTACCATGAATCCGAGGTTGATTGTTCCATCTAGGAAACGTAATACTTCCATAGCTACTGTGACGACCACAGCGGAAATTACAGTACCAGTTATACTACCAATACCACCTAAAACAACAATCAACAGAACGTTAAAAGTCATCAGGAATCTGAACATCAACGGATCTATGGTTCCCATTAAGTGAGCCAATAGTGCACCACCGATTCCAGCGAAAAATGACCCTATAGTAAATGCTAGAAGTTTGTGTTTAAACAGGTCTATGCCCATGGATTCAGCAGCTACCTCATCCTCCCTGATAGCCATAAAAGCCTTTCCATAACTACTGCGTCTAAGTGAGAACATGAAAATGATAGTGAGAATTGCAATGCCCCAACTATATGGAACATTCGTATAACGAGTCAATCCCTTAAGTCCAAGTGCTCCATTTGTAAGTGACATGGTATTCGTAAAAATTACTCTGATGATTTCACTGAAACCTAGTGTCGCAATAGCAAGATAATCATCCCTTAGTCTGAGTATAGGTGCAGCGATCAATGCTCCTAAAACAGCAGCGACAAGTCCCCCAATCAGCATAGCCGGTAAAAAAGGAAGTTCTACATTCGCAAGCCAAGGCACTATAGGCTTAACGAAAAAATTTGATTGTTTTTGCGCAACAGACATTGTAAGAAGTGCACTGGTATATGCTCCTATTGCCATGAATCCAGCATGTCCAAGCGAAAATAGACCGGCAAATCCATTGATGAGATTAAGACTTAATCCCAACACAACATAGATTCCAGCCAAATTCAAAATTCTCAGCTGATAATTCCCAAGTGTGAAATTCAGTATGGCGAGAATTAAAACCACAAGTATAATCAATCCTATTCTGATCTTATTTTCTTTTTTCATCTCATCACACCTTCTCTGCCAAATTTTCGCCCAAAAGTCCAGAAGGTTTTATGAGCAGTATTACAATGAGGATGACAAATGCAAATGCATCTCTGTATCCGGTCATTGAAGGTAAAAACGCAATCAACATGATTTCCGACATACCAAGCAAGAATCCACCTACCACTGCGCCTTTGATATTACCAATACCACCGATAACAGCTGCTATGAACGCTTTCAGTCCAGGCATGAGTCCCATTAGTGGTATCAGATTTGGGTACTTAATGCCCCACATCATACCACCAAGTGCGGCAAGCACAGAACCCATAAAGAAAGTAATGGAAATAATTGTATCCACATTGATTCCCATAAGCCTGGCAGCTTCATAATCTCTAGAAACAGCTCGCATAGCCATGCCCGTTTTTGTTTTATTGACGATATAAAGTAATATTACAAGTGCGGCCATTGTGATTCCAGGTATGAAAAAATTCGCAACCGGAATCGATACGGCATTGATATACACCACTTCATTGAAAAATTCTGGAATTGGAAATGCTTTTGGTCTACCACCAAAAATTACGATGGCAAGATTCTGAATCAAGTAGGATGCCCCTATAGCTGAAATCATGACAGAAATTTTCGGTGAATTTCTGAGAGACCTATATGCAAGTCTTTCGACCAAGATCCCAAATGCTCCCGTCAAAAGAATGGCAACTACAAAAGCCACCCACCAAGGCATTAAAAATAGTGTGACACTGTAGAAAATGATATAAGTTGAGATCATAAAAATATCACCATGAGCAAAGTTGATCAGTCTTAATATACCATAAACCATGGTATAACCGATTGCAATCAAGGCATATAAACTGCCAAGTGCAAGTCCATTGCTAAGGTGCTGCATAAAAGTATTAAGCGACATATGAGTCCTCCAAATTAATTAAAAAAGGTACAGACACTTCATCTGCACCTTTTTTTTAATCCACTGAATATTACTGAGGTGAAATAGTTGTCAAATATGTGAATTCCCCATTTTTAACTGTTTTGATGACTGCATTCTTAACAGCGTCACCATTTGCATCTAGTGTAACAACTCCAGCTGCACCATCAAAACCTTCTGTAGCAGCAAGTGCTTCTTTAATCGCTTCAGGATCTGCGCTGCCAGCTCTTTCGATTGCATCTATGAGCAAGATATATGCGTCATAAGCGAGCGCTGTAACTGAAGCAGGCTCTTTGTCATATTTTTCTCTGTAAGCGTTGATAAAGACTTCTGATTCAGGAGTCAAAGGAACTTGTGAATCGAAGAATGTGGAGAATACAGCACCATCAACAGCGTCTCCACCGATATCAATGAACTCAGGAGTTTCCCAAGTGTCCGCACCGAGGAAAGGTGCTTTGATATCAAGTTCTTTTGCTTGTTTGATCAACATAGCTGATTCAGAGTAGTTACCAGGAGCAAATATCGCATCTGGATTGAGTTGCTTGATATTAGTAAGTTGAGCCGTAAAGTCCTGATCGCCAGTATTGTAATTGGCAATATAAAGAATTGAATCCGGATCACCAGTCAATCTTACGAATTCATCAGTAAAGAATTTGACAAGACCTACCGAGTAGTCATTTGAAATTTCCTGAACAATCGCTACTTTGGTAGCTCCAAGTTCAGTAAATGCATAGTTTGCCATAACAACACCTTGGAAAGAATCGATAAATGTGACTCTGAAATAGTAATCATTTCCAAGTGTTACAAGAAGATTGGTACATGAAGTTCCAACTGCTGGTATACCAGCTTCCATTACGATTGGGCCGGCTGCCATTGAGAATGAAGATCCCCATGAACCGATGATTGCATTGACTTTGTCTTGATCTACAAGTTTGGTTGCAGCATTTGCAGCCTCGACTTTATCAGACTTGTTGTCAACTATTACGAGTTCGATTTTCTTACCAAGTACTTCTGGATAGAGTTCTTGGGCAAGTTCGATACCTTCGATTTCCATTGCTCCACCAGCTGCATTCGCACCTGTCAATGGCTCAAAGACTCCAAACTTTATTACATCGCTGTCCGCAGCGTTCCCATTATCCGAAGATTGACATGCAGTCAACGGAATAGATAAGATCAATACGAGAACTAAGAGTAGTGCAATCCTTTTCATAAAAATCCCCCTTAAATCAATTTTGTATTTTTGTTCATACTCATGTTAAATTTTATTAACATTACTCATTATAATACCACCATCGTGGTTAAAATCAATAGTATTGTTTTTTTTATACGTATAAATAAAACTGTTCGTGTGATTTCAAGGCTTATAACTTTAAAAAAAATAGACAAGTCTAATAAAAACTTGTCTATAAGTATACATAATTCAGTTTATTTATTTTTTATGGATATGTTCAGTGCACTTAAATGCTCCCTTACGGGTTTAACATCATGCTCGCTGAGCCAAACCATTTCTTGTTTTCTGCTTTTAGCCTTTCTGAACACCAAATATGGTCGCCCTTTAGCTCTTAGTACGTCAAAGTATTCAATTGTGCTGATTCGTGTATACCACGCTTTACCTAGAGAATCCTTTGTGATCAATGTGTCTCCTAATTGAATGATGGTCCAGATGATGCCCATTTCAACAGACATGATAAAGATCAGTATCTTATTCAGTATATTTTTCTCAAAAAGTAATCCGGATACCATAATTACAATTGGCACAAGAAGTCCTAGTGCATAAAAAAGGTGCTTGTGCTTTTTTTCTTCTTTGATCCGATATCTAATATCTTCCTTGTTGAGGATTCTTCTGCGCAAATCACTAAATAAGACCATTGAACATAAAAATACCAACAAACTGTAGTTGAAAACATTGCTGTACATTATAAATCCTCCATTTTATATTCAGATTTTAGCAAACCGTAGAGCACTCGATCTTTCCACTCTTGATTAACAGATTGATGCTCCTTTAACTCAGCTTCCTTCCGAAACCCCAGTTTGATCATGATGCGTTCAGACGCGACATTTTCTTTGACACAACCGGTCGTGATCTTCCATGCATAAAGTTCCTTGAAGGCAAAATCAACACATTTTTTCGCAGCTTCTGTCGTCAGACCCTGCCCCCAGAACTCTCTTTTTGTAAAATAACCCAGTTCAAGCAACTTACCAGAAGTATTCTCATCCATTACTGTGAATCCGATTTCTCCGATATATTTTGACGTTTCTTTCTCAATGATTGCAAAAAAATAATGCTTGCGATTTGGTTTTCCAACATCTCGCATTGAAACTTCCAAATTTTCTTCTGCCCCACTTTGGTCAACTGCAAACAAATCCATGATATACCTCATCTCAAAAGGTCTGGAAATCAAATCAAACAAATTGTCCAGATCTTCATCAACATGGTCTCTTATGAGTAATCTTTTTGTCTCAAGCTTGATCATTTTAAACACCTCATGCTATTATACCACGGATATATGACAAGAAAAAAGAGTTTATCCCGTAATCGAACCGGGATAAACTCTTAAACCGGGGATAAAACAATCCCCGAAACATTTAATTATTCAACGATTGATGCACCACTGAAGTCTACAGTTCCAAGTACAGATCTGTCCCATCCAACTACAACGTCAGAAACTAACATTGTATCAGAATAGTGATAAACAGGTACGATTGGAAGCTCAGTCATCAAGATGTCTTGAGCTGCATAAAGAGCTTCAAAGTGTTCAGCGCCTCTAGTTTGAGAAGAAAGAGACAATAATCTGTCATATTCTGCATTTTCAAACTTAGGATCGTTGTAAGCGTTGCCAGTTGTAAAGATACTTAAAAGACCACTTGGATCCATAAAGTCTGTCAACCAACCACCACGAGCTAACTCGTAATCGCCAACTTTTCTAGTATCTTGGAATACTGCCCATTCTTGATTCTCAAGAGAAGCGTTAAGGCCAAGATTAGTTTTCAACATTTCTTGAATGATTTCAGCTACCATTTGGTGGCCTTCAGAAGTGTTGTACATGATTGTGAATTCAGGGAAACCTTCTCCATTAGGGAAACCAGCTTCAGCCAAAAGTGCTTGAGCTTCTTCAATTTTGCTGTCATCAGTAGCTAAACCATATGTTCCAGCAGTTTCAAAGAAGTCATTTCCTTCAGCATCTGGGAATCCAGGTGGAACGAATCCAGCTGCAGGAACTTGACCAGCACCAAGAGTATCACAGATCAATTCTCTGTCGATAGCCATGTTGATAGCTTTTCTTACAAGAGGATCTGCCCAGAGTTCAAGCTTCATGTTGAAGTTGTAGTAGTAAGTTCCGAGTAGTGGGAATACGTAAAATTGTGGATCTTCTGCGATCAATCTTGGAACTTCAGCAGTAGGAACTGAAGGAATAAACTGTAACTCACCACTTTGGAAAGCTTGGTAAGCAGTTGATTCTTCATCGATAAATACTGCATCGATTTTGTCGAGCATTACGTTTTCAGCATTCCAGTACTCTGGGTTCTTTTCAAGTACAAGACCTTGACCGATTGTGTATGAAGTCAACACAAAAGGTCCGTTTGATACTGCAAGAGCAGGATCTTTAGCCCATGCGCCATCAGCAGCAGATTCTACAGCTGATTGCTTAACAGGCATGAAGTGGTAGAAAGAAAGTAAGCTTAAGATGTAATCTGTAGGATTGTTCAACTTGACTTCAAGTGTATAATCGTCAAGAGCAGCAACTCCTACATCATCAAGAGAACCTTCTCCAAATGCAGCATCAGCAGCACCGACTACATTAGTATATTCCCAAATCCATGAATATTCAGATGCAGTAGCTGGATCCATTCCACGCTTCCAAGTATAAACGAAATCGTGTGCAGTAAGTGGAGTTCCATCAGACCAGTTTGATTCTCTCAAATTGAAAGTGATTGTCAAACCATCTTCTGATACTTCCCATGATTCTGCGATACCTGGATATACGATACCACTTTTTTCTCTTGTTAAAGCTTCAAATGTTTGATTGATTACATCACCACCATCGCTTGCACCGTTAAGTGTTGGGTCGATAGTTTTTGGGTCAGCACCAACGTTCCACAATAATACTTGAGGAGTTGTTTCTGCCGGTTCTTCTGTTGGAGCTGGTGTCTCATCGACTGGTGTTTCAGCAACAGGTGTGGTAGGCTCTGGATCTTTTGCTCCACACGCTGCCAAAAGCGAAGTCATCATGACTAACACCAAGAGTAGCGATAAAAATCTTTTCATATTTTCCTCCTTCTTACATTAGGTTTATATTAATTGCCACCATAGGTGACAAATAATAACACTTGGAACTTACAATCCGTTGATTTCTTCAACTATGTGACACGCTGCGTAATGATTTGGCATAACTTCTCTTAATGCTGGTGTCTCAACTTTGCATCTATCAACAGCATATCTGCACCTTGTGCTGAAGCGACATCCTGGTTTTGGATTGATCGGGCTTTTGACATCGCCTTGAAGTATGATTCTGCCTTCTTTTTTAATTCCTGGATCCGGAACAGGGATAGATGACAACAACGCCTTTGTATAAGGATGTAACGGTTTATCGTACAACTCTTCACTTGTGGCGACTTCCATCATGTGTCCCAAATACATAACACCAATTCTATCGGAAATATGTTTTACCATGGAAAGGTCATGGGCAATAAACAGATACGTCAAACCTAGTTCATTTTGGAGATCTTCAAGCATATTGACAACTTGAGCCTGGATAGAAACGTCCAGAGCAGAAATCGGCTCATCACATATGATCAATTCCGGTTCGATAGCAAGTGCTCTTGCTATACCGATTCTTTGCCTCTGACCACCTGAGAATTCATGAGGATATCTATTGGCATGTTCCTTTTTAAGGCCAACAGTAGTCAACAGGCTGTGGATTCTTTCCATACGTTCCTGTCCCTTATGATTGGTATGGATATCCATGCCTTCTCCTATGATTTCAGCGATGGTCATACGCGTATTCAGTGATGCGTATGGATCTTGAAAAATCATTTGAATCTTTTTTCTATATTTCAATAATTCCTTATCTGATAATTTTGCAATATCAACACCATCAAATATGATTTCTCCATCCGTTGGTTCATAAAGTCTGACCACACATCGTCCAATAGTTGACTTTCCGCAACCGGATTCGCCAACGAGTCCGAAAGTTTCACCTTTGTTGATGAAAAACGATAGATCATCAACAGCTTTTAAGAGGTTTTTCTCTTTCTGAAACATCGGTGTTTTAACGGGAAAATACTTTTTTAAGTTTCTAACTTCCAATAAAGGTTTCTTTTCAGCCATCTATTTCACATCCTTTTTTATATCCTTTTACCTCCGGTGCATCCTCGTGCAATAACCAACATGCAGAAGTATGCGTTTCGTTGATTCGATAAAATGGTGCCATTTCTTGTTTGCAGATTGTCATGACGTTCGGACATCTGGTTGAAAATGGACAACCAATAGGAGGATTCATCAAATCCGGTGGAGAACCTGGAATTGGAACCAATCTTCCTTTGGATTTCGAATGCATTTTAGGAATAGAGTTCATCAAACCTTGTGTATAAGGATGTTGAGGACTGTGGAAAATTTCATCGACAGAACCTTTTTCCATGATCATCCCCCCGTACATGACGACCAAATTGTGGCAAGTCTCTGCTATAACACCAAGGTCATGGGTGATGATGATGATCGAAGTTTCAATCTCTTTTGATAGTTTAATGAGTATATCTAGAATCTGTGCTTGAATTGTAACGTCAAGTGCCGTAGTTGGTTCATCAGCAATCAACAGTTTTGGATTACATGAAAGCGCTGTAGCGATCATTGCCCTTTGTCTCATTCCACCTGAAAACTCATGTGGATAAGATCTGATTCTATTTTCAGGTTCAGGAATACCAACCATTTTAAGTTTTTCAATTGCAATTTCCCTAGCTTCATTTTTGCTGACCTTCTGATGTCTTCTGATAACTTCAATCATGAGGTTCTCTATGGTGAAAACCGGATTGAGGGATGTCATAGGATCTTGGAAAATCATTGAAATCTCTTTACCTCTGATATTGGCCATGACCGCATCCGGTTTATTGGAAATGACTTCGCCATCGAAGACGATTTCCCCGCCCGTTATACGACCTGGATGGTCTATGAGTCCCATTATGGACAGAGCTGTTACACTCTTTCCACTACCGGATTCTCCAACAATACCTAATATGTCACCTTTTTCCATGGAAAAAGAATTGCCTCTAACTGCTTTTACTTCACCCATATGAGTGAAAAAAGAAGTGCTTAAGTTTTTTACTTCAAGTATTTTTTTCATGATTCACCCCTACCCTTTTCTCAATCTTGGATCCAACGCATCTCTCAATCCATCGCCTAAAAAGTTAAATGCAAGCATTGTAATTGCAATGGCGAGTGCCGGGAAAAACAATTGGTAAGGATATGTGATCAATCCAGATAACGCATTGTTGGCCAGTGTTCCCCAAGATGCCTGTGGTGCTGAAACGCCAAGTCCGATGAAGCTCAAGAAGGCTTCAGTGAATACTGCTGATGGAATCATCATAGTCATTGAAACGATGATTGGTCCGATCGCATTTGGAATCAAGTGTCTTAATATGATTTTATATTTTGGTACACCAATAACTCTGGCTGCAAGGACAAATTCCTGTTCCTTGAGCGAAAGCATCTGACCACGAACAAGCCTGGCCATACCCACCCAGTAAACACTACTCAGTGCTATGATAATGTTTGTGAGTCCATCTGATTTTCTGAACCAAACCATCAATAAGATTACATAGAGCATCAACGGAATTGAATTGATGATATCGACGATTCTCATCATGATATTATCAACACGCCCGCCTTCAAATCCTGAAATACTTCCGTAAATTACACCGATGAACAAATTGACCATCGTCGCAACTACCGCAATCAAAAGTGAAATTCTCGCTCCATACATGACTCTGGTCAAAACATCTCGACCTAAATCGTCAGTTCCGAAAGGAAACGATAAATTGAACTTCGTACCTGTGGAATAATTAAAGACTTCACCTTTATACTCGATTGTAAAATCGTAATCATAGCCTTGCTTGTCTTTAAGTGTATTATAGGAAAAATCTAGAATTACTGCTTCATCTGAATTTTCCGCATCTAAAAGATAAGTGTACACTTTGTTGATTGGATCTCTTTTGTCGAGTTTCAGTTTTTTATCCATTTTTCCGTTGTCTAGAACAAGAAACATGTTGTAGTCACTTGAGAGATAAAGGTTTATGCCCTCTTCAACTTCAAATATTTCCAATCTAGGTGGAAGATTTTTAAAATCATTACTTTGGTCTGAGTAACTATAGGGTGTCAAATAAGGTCCCAAAGTACCAAATAATACTATGAAAACTATTAGAACTATTCCAATCATTGCCAATCTATGTTTCTTAAGTCTTCTCCAAGCGTCTTGCCAATAAGTCAAACTCGGTCTGGTTATTTCCTCGTCTTCAACGTTGCTTTCCAAAAATTCAAATCTGTTGTCCTTCATATTGCCATTACTCCTTTCCAAGTCGTATTCTAGGATCGATGAAACCGTAAGCGATGTCTACAAACAATACCATGATAATATAGAATGCGGCGTAGAAAACGGTCATGCCCATGATGGTAGTATAATCACGATTGGTAACACTTTCCACGTAATATCTTCCCATTCCAGGAACAGCAAAAATCTTTTCAACAACAAATGAACCTGTCAAGATTGCTGCAATCATAGGTCCAATATAAGTTACAACTGGAATCAATGCGTTTTTGACAGCGTGCTTTCCAATGACACTAAACTCTTTAAGTCCATTGGCTCTAGCGGTTCTAATATAATCTTGTCTAAGCACTTCAAGCATACTCGAACGGGTCAAACGTGCAACGAATGACAAGGAATAACCGGTGAGTGCTATTACCGGTCCAATATAACCCAGCGGAGTTGACAGTCCAAACGACGGTATCCAACCCAACTTCCCGGCAAACACGTAAATAATAAGAGTGGCAATAACAAAACTAGGCACAGTGACACCAAGTGTCGCCATGAACATGACGAAATAGTCTATAGGTTTGTTCTGTTTAAGTGCCGATATGATTCCGACGGGTATTCCTAGTATGACGATCAGCAAACTCGCCATCAACCCTATTTTTGCGGAAGTTGGAAATCCTGCAACAAGCAAATCGTTGACGGTCGTTCCAATTTTAGAATAAGAAGGTCCAAGATCAAAAGTTACAAGACCTTTCATATAGTCAAAATACTGAACATATAGTGGTGCATCCAAATTGTATTTTTCGTTCAAAGATTTCAAAATCTCATCTGGAACAGGCCTCTCTCTAGTGAACGGACCTCCAGGTATAGAGTGCATCATTGTAAAAGTCAATGTGGCAATGAGCAGTATGGTTATAATTGCCGATATAATCCTTTTCAAATAATATGATCCCACGTGTTTCTCCTTTCGTACATCCCAAAATGTTTGATATTATACTTATGTCATATCGGTTATGTCTTGACCATATTCTTCCCCCTCATAATGCAGCCCTCCCCCTTTTGAAAGAGCATTATTGCCTTATTCGGTGCTGATAATTTATCTAAATATGCGCTCCAAAATGTTACGCCTTCTTAATTATAGCACCGTTCATATTATTAATATATATTAATATTGCCGAATTTTCAAACTTTTCTGCAAGATGAAAGGGCGTTTTAGGGGTCAAAACCGTAAAAATTTATTTATATCGAGTTTTTGGAACGTTCACAAAATTCTTACAAAAATGAAACAAAAGGAAGCTGAACTTTCATTTTCGTCCAAAACTTCCTTTTCAGGGATATTACACTCATATTACACTCGTGTTACAAATTCATTTTTTTCATTGTCCTGACCATCGAAGAAAATGATTTTGGCATTACCCACAATTCTTGATTCGGAGTAGATGATTTTAATTGAGTCAAGCAGTCTCATCTTCTCTTCATTCGAGGCTTATCTTGCTATTCCATCATTATTACATCTTTTTTTCCTTTGACGATTTGCTTTTTCTGTTTTCGTTGTTCTTTGCTTTTAAACAGGATGTCATAATCATAATCATCAGGATAAAGCTCTTCAGCTTCCAGATAAAGCGATAATCGCTTATGATTGACTTTGATTTTTTTATTCATAACGATTACTCCAATATCGCCTTTAGAATTTTCCAGTTCACAGACTATACCGTTTCGCTTCATGGTATGGATGTAAACGGAATCTCCTAGAGCGAACTTTGGTTTTGGTTTGGGTTTGAATATGGATTTGGGTTCCGGGGTGGGGATGTTTTGAAATGCGGATTCATTTTGATATTTTTCAATTCCCTTGGTCAACTTTTCTTCGTAATCCACTTTTTCGTTATATGCAATTTGATGAGCCCTCTCTATCAAATCCTTCGGCATTCCGATCCTAAGTGCAATCAAAAGCGCATTGCTTTCTCCGCTTTTGCCCACTTCAAGCCTATATATCGGTTTAAGGGTTGATAAGTCAAAAGCCATGCTGCCGTTGATGAAATCCGGATGCTCCTCTGCAAAACGCTTGATTTCATTGTAGTGTGTCGAGGCAAGAATGAATCCTTTTTTAGAGTTCAATGCCTCAAGTACTGCAATCCCAATGCCCATACCTTCACTTGGATCTGTACCTGCTCCAATTTCGTCCAGAATTACCAGTGTCCTGTCATCAGCATGCTCCAGAATCGAATTGATATTGGTGATGTGAGATGAAAATGTACTCAAATTTTGTTGCAAACTCTGACCATCACCTATATCACACAGTACCTGATGCAAAATCGGAAGCATGGTTCCTTCTTCACAAGGGACATGAAGTCCAGCTTGAGTCATCATGATGAACAGACCTACTGTTTTCATCGTCACAGTCTTACCACCTGTATTAGGCCCGGTAATTACAAGATTCCTTTGTTTTGAATCCAGTTCCATAGATAAAGGTATGGCCCCCTCGCCAAGAAGCGGATGCTTTGCTCCTACTAATTTGATGCACTTTACCGTTGTGATATCTGCGGCTCTGGCTCTATATGCATTCGAAAGCTTCGCTTTTGCGAAAAGGAAGTCGTATGTCACCATGGCATCATAGTTGATTGTGATGGCACTAAGTGCAAAGATCAACCGATTTGATATCTCGGAAAGAATCCTATACTCCTCATTTTCTCCGTCTATTCTGAGTTGTGCGAGCTCCTCATGCATTTTTTTCACTGCTGCAGGTTCAATAAATAGCGTTCCACCTGTTCTTGATCGGTCAAGCACCATACCATCGATATTTTTCTTGTATTCACTTTTGACAGGAATCACATACCTCCCATCCCTTTGGCTGATCACCAGATCAGAGAGCATGGCACTATAGTTTGTACCCGCCAAATAGGATTGTAATTTCAGTTTGATTTGATTTTCAAGTTGTTCCATTTTTCTTCTAAGTTTGTATAGTTTTCCTGATGCCTGATCCGCAACTGTATTGTGGACTATGCATCTTGCAATCTCTTCGAGTTCTGAATCAAGTGGATCCATGCTGAGTGCGTAACTGGACAGCTTTGGTCCTATCTCCTCTTTATCACTCATGAAACGGATCATCTTTTGTGAATCTTTAATGAATCCCGACATGTGAGTCAGATCCGTTGGTCGAAGAATTTCGTTTCTTCCCAGTTTCTCTATAACATTTTTAATTTCAGTCAAAGCATGGAGTGGGACACTACCAAAACCATCATAGATCCTTCTCGCTTCTGTGGTCTCATCGAGTCTCCTGACCACAAGATAATAATCTGTCGCAATGTCGAGATATTCGATTTGTTCCTTGGCGGCCTCCGATAAAGCAAACCCCTTTAATTGATCTATGATTTCTGGCCAATCCAACATTTTTTTCGTCTGATTTTGATTCATATGATTTTTCCTCCCAGTATTAAAGCACAAAAAATAGCAATAGACACACTGTCTATTGCTACCGCAATTTTCCATTTTACATTTTCAGACACAAAAATAGAGTCCTATTATGCACAGTGTTCTAAACCAACTTTCAGCATCAACCGTATGACAAATAAACCTTTCCTAAAGGTCTGTCATGATTCATACCGATTTTAAGTTACTAGTTTAGAACGACTCCATTCATAAAGCGACTCCCATGCGAGTTGCATTTTTGCAACTCTTACCCATTCATTATATTCTTGGTCAAAGAATATTGCAATTGTTTTTTTTGAAACAATTGTTTGTGTGGTCATTGACCAGACCAATCGCCTGCATATAAGCATAGATGATGGTCGATCCCACAAAATTCATACCACGTTTCTTCAAATCCCCTGATATTTTATCGGATAGTTCAGTCTTCGCAGGCATTTCCTTTAGTGACCCAAAATCATTTTGGATTGGATTACCATGCACAAAGCCCCAAATATAGGCGTCAAACGAGCCAAACTCATTCTGGATATCAATGAATACTCCCGCATTGCGAATCGCAGATTTTATCTTGAGCTTGTTACGGACGATTCCCTCATTTTTTAGAAGCTCCAGTTCTTTCGATTCATCATAGGATGCTACAATTTTCGGATCGAATCCATCAAATGCCACACGATAATTTTCTCGCTTTTTAAGTATAGTCTCCCATGAAAGCCCAGCTTGGGCTCCTTCAAGGATCAACATCTCAAAATGCTTTATATCATCATGTACCGGGACTCCCCATTCTTCATCATGATATTTTACATACAATTCATTTTGTGGGTTCACCCATGCACATCTTTCCATAAGAATTCCCTCCTATAACCGTTTGAAAAATGAAGCTGTCATTTTCAGATATTCTTCCCCTTCCTCATCGGGGTTGAACAAATATACACATAAAATCGCCAAAGTTGTGAATTCATCAACAGCCGTTCTCACAGAATCAGCTGTTGATGAACCAAATGGCCCTATTTCATCTCTTAAAAGCGGTAATCCTTCGAGGTTGAGTTCATAACCTGCCAAACATTTGTAAGTTTCTCCGGATCTCCCGAAGTCCATAACAATATCGCCTTTGATCTTGCTTGCATCATAAACACCGATTGGTGCTTTAAGTTCCACCGAAAGCCAATTGGCAAGATCAACGACATTATTGATATGCTCTATGCCCTCACCTTTGATTACCCTTCTGATCAACTTTTCACTCGAAAGTCTATATTTCGTCGGGTCCTTACCCAGTTTTCTATAGACTGTACGTCCCCACTTGATATTGTCTATGGTTGAGATTGGACTGACTTCATATGCGGACTTTATTATGCTAAGTCTTGAGTCCATTGCATAAGCCAAAGCCTCGTTCAATGGTTCAACCTTTACTGCAGATGAAAAGTCCACAATTTTGACATGAGGCACAAGTTCGATTAGATCTCTTGAAAAGTTGATTTTCTTCATCTGAAACTCCTTTGTTTTTTCTTATTATACCATTATCGAAAAAACATTAAATCTTGAATTTCTTGATGATACTCTGTAAATTTTCAGCGAGCTCGGCCAAACCTTCAGAAGCGCTTGCGATTTCTTCCATGGAAGCGTTTTGCTCCTCTACAGCTGCTGAAACTTCCTCTGTAGAAGCAGAATTTTCCTCGGCGATAGAAGCCAGATTTTGGAGAGTATCCATAATTTGATTCTTCATATCATCCATCTTGACACTGGACATATTGAGCGATTGAACCGCATCTTCAGATTTCTTGATCGCACCTGAAATTTCGTTGTACTTGCTTTGTGTGACTTCAACACTCATCGTTTGATCTTTCATGATGGCAACCACACGCTCCATGATTCGAACAGCATCATTTGAGTTTTGTTGAAGTTCACTGACCACTTCATCTATAGTACTCGTTGACGTGGACGATTGTTCCGCCAGCTTTCTTATTTCTTCTGCTACAACTGCAAAGCCTCTTCCCGCTTCACCAGCTCGAGCTGCCTCGATGGCGGCATTGAGTGCGAGCAAATTGGTTTGATCTGCTATGCTTGCAATGACTTGACTTGCAGCCTCTATCTTCTTTGCGCTCGTGTTGGTTTTCATGATCCCAAGATGGACCATTTCGGTGGCATCATTACTTTCTTTGGCAATTTTAGTGAGGCTGCCGATTTCTTTGAGTCCCTCTTCTACGAGTTCGGAAACTCTGCTTGTCGCTAAATTCAGAAGCTGCATTTCTTTTTGATCATTAGCCATTGTTTCACCGAGTTGAGTCCCTTTGACCGATCCTGCTTCTGTATTTTTAGCCTGGTCGCTGGCACCTTGAGCAATTTCCTCGATGGCTTTGGCAATTTCTTCTATAGCCCTCGCTGATTGACCGGCAGTAGCTGTCAATTCCTCTGAAGAGGCTGTTACTTGCTCAGATGAGGCATTGATGTCAGCCATAATGTTCCTCAAACTCAATATGATGGTTTGCAATGAATTTCCCAGTTGTCCCACTTCATCTTTACGATTTATTATTTTTTTATCAATATTCTCTCTTATGTCTAAATCTGCTATTTTATGAGCATTTCCAACTACTTTGATGATTGGATTTGCAATGTTGCTACCAAGAAGATACGCAAAAATCACGCTGACAAGCAATGCGACGGCCATTGTAATCATTATCGATCTTACAATTCTCGGCACATTTTTCAGCACCTCGGATTCGTTTGCCGTTATGATCAGTGTCCAATCTGTTCCTTCCACAGGAAAATAGGATGCGATAAGTTTTGTTTCATTGAATTCATATTGGTTGAATCCATTCTGTTCATCCAGGATAGTCTTGAAAAGTTCTGCAACAGGTTTGAGTACAGCGTTGTTTTCCGACTCAACAATTGGATTCTGAAGGACTTCAACCCGCGCTCTATCCGGATGTGCGACAACGGTCCCTTCTTTGTTGATCATGTAGGCATATCCACTTTCACCATAACCTAGTGTATCTGTAATATCAGAAAGGACATAACCATCTCTTCTGGCAATCAAGACTCCGACCACTTTTTCACCATTTTTGATTGGTGTGGCGTAAACGAGTTCCGGCTGTTCAGTCAACCTGCTGATCAAAAGATCTGATACGACTGTGTTACCCTTGAGAGCTTCCACAAAATAAGCTCTATCCGCAACATTTGCCTCAGCGCCATCGTTGAAAACCGCATTTCCTCTAGGATCTACAACAGCAAATGATATAAATCCCGTTCTTTCCACTTGACTTTCAAGTATTTTTTGTTGTTCAATCCAATTCATAGTCTCCATATCGCTTCTTCCTGCAATCATTTCAAGAGCTATCATTTGTTTTTCAACTTGAACCGTTGTAGTGTGAGCCGCTTCTTCACTGAGTTTGACCATTCCCTCAATAGCTTCGCTCTCAATGGCCATCATTGCTCTATAAAGAGCCATACCACCCATGGTGCCAAGTGAAAGAATCAGTAAAATGGAGATGTAGAGAATTAATTTGGTTTTAATGCTTTTCATAAGTATCGCTCCTTCTGATTTAGATTTTTTCACAAAAAAATACCAGCTCAAAAAATAGTGACTATTTCTTAAGAACTGGTTTTACTTTAGGCAATTTTTTCCCTGTCCGTCCAACCCATATATGCTATTGTATTTGTTAAATATTAAGCAAAGTTAATCGGATCCATCTCAATCTCCTCGCACTGATTGAATTTCGAGAACCTTTCTATGCATTCAGTGAGATGAGACTTTAATTCACTTGTGGCTTCAACACCGTTTTCAAGCCATAACTTCTTGACCAAAAGCACACTTCTTTTTCTGTCGTTGATGACTTCAATTCTTCCAATGAATTGTGTTCCAAACAGAACTGGCAATACATAATAACCATACTTCCTTTGTGATTCCGGAGTATAGATTTCCCACTTGTAATCGAAATCAAAAATAGCTTTGATCAGCTTTCGATCCCACATGAGATTGTCCAGTGGTGCCATAAACTCCATTCTCTTCTTTAAACGGGCTGATTGCTTCACTTCATTGAGTAATTTCAAATCTTCCTTGAGCGCATATAACGTCTCTTTTATACCCTCAACTGATACCTTGATGATTTTTCCTTCATTAAATAAAGTCTCAAACACATCATTTCTATTTTTTGCGTTAAACCCCTCAATATACAAAAAAGCATCTGACGATTTGTTCCACAAAAGACCGACTGAAGCGATTCTTCTAAGCACTCTCCATTTTTGGTGGTCAAACATGGTGTCGTGCGGATCTTCAGCCTCTAAAATATCATCTGGTAAATGCTTCTCAGATAGGTCATAATATTTTATGGCTCCTTTTTTGTGATGAACAATCAGATCCCCTCTGAAGTAAAGTGTTTCAAGAGCTGCCCTGGAAAGTTTTGTCTCACTCCAGTACCAGTCGATTTTCCGGTCCATCTTAAAATCTTTTGAACACATGGGGCCATTTTCTTTCAACAACTGTTTAATCTCTTGTTCAATGGAATCCACATCACTACGTCCTCGACTGTGGTTACGGTAATATTCCCGGATATGGGCAAAATGCTTCCAATCCCTCAAATCGATAATTGAAAGATTCTTATCAAAATAATCTATAAGTTTCCTTTCATCATAAAGAAGATCATAAAGCATGCTCTTTTTGAATCCTTCAACTCTTGATTGAAGTACCAACTCAGGGTTTTTACCGCAAATGTCAATCGGGTCAAATTGAATACATCCAACTTGGTCCACAAACTCCAGAATTCCTTCCTTTCCAGAAAACATATATGGTCCGAGCAATCCTTGTTTAAGTAGAATGAATTTTCTGGCTTCAAAATTATTGAGTGTGATCATAAGCACCTCTTCGAATTAATGATAAACTATTATCGATCTTTTGTGTACCCTTTTGTGTAAGGGGTTATGCCTTTTCATTTCTTGAGAATAATCCTAAATAATGTTTTATAGGTTACATGATCATTGATCAGTTCAATGGTACCACCATGATTCTCCACAATTTTACTGACTATGGCGAGACCAAGTCCCGATCCGCCTTCAGAATTCCTGGAATGATCGCCCCTTATAAATGGAGAGAAAATCATATCCCTCAGATGCTCTGGTATACCGTTTCCGTCATCCCCCACATCAATGGTCACGAAATCATCTGAATAACTGATTCCAATGTAAATTACAGTTCCCTTTTCATTATAGAGAATCGCATTACAAATGAGGTTGGATATTACTCTGGAGATTTCTTTTGGATTAAACCTCATAAAAAGTGATTCCGCATCGGATTCAAATAGAATCTTCATGTTTTTTTCTTCAATCTGTTCATAGTGTTCAGCCACCACACTTCTGATCAGCTCCACCATATCTCCATTTTTAAGGTCCGTCTTTTGCTCTGGACTGTCAAGTTTGGAGAGTTCAAATATATCATCGATTAATTTTGCCATTCTATTGGATTTGTTGTAAATGGTATTTAAATATTTTCGGACTTTATCCTCATCTTTGATCATCCCTTCGGAAAGAGCTCTCGAAAATCCGTTGATGGTGGTAATCGGTGTTTTCAAATCATGTGAAATATCAACAAACATTCTTTTTCTGCTCTCCTCCAGCTTGAGTTTCTCATTTTCTGATCTTTGGAGTCGATCCGCCATCTGATTGAAAGCATCGCGAATCTGAGAAAATTCGTATTCGGCTTTAAATGCCATTCGAGCATCACTGTTGCCCTCGCCCATTTCCTGTATGACTTCAGTGATCTGGTCTAGAGGTTTTTGAATTTTTCTTGCCGTCCATTTGGAGTAAAAGAAGATATTGATCAAGAAAAGAAACAAAAAAACCCCTGCTCCTATGAGGAGGACCATGATTATCTTACGGCTCACATCATATAGTCCAAATGAAAGCGACAACTGGTAATCCAAAACGCCATGTGGAATCACTACAAGTAAAATCAAAGATTCGCCTTCTCGGGATAGAAAAGGCGTGCTTTGATAAAAATATTCCTGAGTCTCCTGAAAACCGAGTAATGACGCCAGTGAATGCATATCATAACTCATGTGATCTGTCTTTTTATCGCCCTTTGTATAGATGACGTCACCATCTTCGTCAAGAATTTCTATCCATCCCTCAGCAATCTCCAAGTGTTCAAGATCCATATTTTCGTAATCTGCTCTTGCCAGCGAATCTGCAGTGATCATCGGAAAAGGTTCATCTTCCATGAACAGTGACAGACTGAACCCAATCACTGTAATTGTGATTATGACTATAAATACGACTATGGTTGTGAAAATTATGTAATTTTTGATCAAAGTTGAAAATATTCTTTTTTTCTTCACATCACACCTTCTTTTCAAACCTATAACCAAGTCCTCTTATCGTTTTTAAATACTTTGGATTGCTAGGATCGTCCTCTATCTTTTCCCTGATTTTTCTCACATGCACCATGATTGTGTTATCATCGCCCTCAAAATAAACACCCCAGACGTTCTCGAAGATTTGTGAACGGGTATAAACTCTCCCCGGTTTTTCCATGAGCATACTAAGAATTTTATACTCGGTGGATGTGAGTGCCAATTCAGTCTCGTTTTTAAACAATGAGCATGAAACTTTGTTGAGCACATAAGGACCTATAATGATTTCTTTTTCCTCTTCAGAGGAAGCTCCACTATTCAATTTATGATACCTTCTCAACTGTGCACTTACTCTAGCAGTAAGTTCAAGTGGATTGAATGGTTTGGAAATATAGTCATCTGCTCCGATGCCAAGACCGAGGATTTTGTTGATATCCTCGTTTTTGGCAGATAATATGATCACTGGCATGTCATACTTTTCTCTTATTTTCTTTACAAGATTAAATCCATCAAGTCTGGGCATCATCACATCCAGGATTGCCAAGTCCACTTTTTCAGACTCAATTTTACCAAGTGCCTCTAGTCCATCATATGTTGGTATGACTTCATAACCTTCATTTTCCAGATATAATGTCAATAACTCCACTATTTCTTTCTCATCATCAGCAATTAAAATTTTGTATTTCATGATCACCCCTCCTGATTCTATTCATACCGCTGGATCTTCCTGAATAACGACTCCGATTTGGTGAATACGCTCGATTTCCAGTCATCTGATAGCTGATCCAAAATCAAAGCCAGCCCCATGCCACTCCTGTAATATCTCTCTTTACCGGTGATATAATCCTGAATGCCTGCAAGATATTCATAATAAAGCGTTTGGTTGCCTAATGTCATTATAACATTTGCTTCCATATAACGAGCAGTGCCTTCCACTTTTTCATAATAGTTTTCCAAAAAAATTATTTTCTTCACATCATCAAGTCCGAAATACTCTTTCAGCATCTCGGTTCGTTTTTCCCGAACAGAAATGTAATGTTCTAAATATTCATCTGGATTGAACACTGCGTCATGTAGTGCATCAAGCTCTTCTTCATAAAGCCTTTTCAGAGGTTTGATTTCATCAATAGAATCGATCATTTCCAATATATCATTTTCATCATAATCTATTGGTACGCTTTGAAACAACAACAATTCATGATGATCAAGTTGAAAAGCATGTAATGCTTCATGATACATAATTCCAATATACTGTTCATCTGACATTTTGTTTTGAGTCATGGAAAACCCTTTTACAAACAACATCTCACTCCTGGACGTAATGCCTTCCATTATTGATCCGAGTGCAGCCATATCTGTACTGGATGGCATAAAAATGTTAATTCTATCATCTACACGATACGCAGTTGCCGCAATAACTGGCAAAACCGGTCTCCGTGAGGTTTCAATCCCATCTTCGATGACGAACTCCTTATCACCTGATCTTATCGCCATAGGATAATCAGAAAATCCAAAGTCCGGCCAGATTTGATAGATAGTTCGAGTACTGATCGCGCATGCTTTTTCATATAGATTTCTATCAGCTTCAGGTAATCCACGACTGGCCAGAAGTAATGCAGTAACAACCAACCCTATCCCAATTACAGAGTAAATGACTTTAAATCTGTTCATTTCACACCTCCTGCCTGAACATAAAAAACGATAATGTAACTGCAACGTATGCAAAAATCAATTGCACCACCAGTGGGTAAAAATCAACAATGCCGCTGATGAGAGCATTTGCCGCTTGCTTTTGAACTGCTGAAAAATTCGGTATAACCATTAGCAGAAACCCATACACTTGCCCCGATGGACCTTCCATAGCGTTTGTCAGTGTCGAAAGCAAATTGTGAAATACACCAAGGAAATATATGCCTATAGATAGAATCGCATTGATAAAAAGCGGGACACTTATACTTAAAGTACTGACAATAGCGCTCAAAGCAATCACATTGATGGTCATAATCGTAGTACTCCATAATACACTGACCATCAGATCAAATCTTCCCAGCAGTGCAATAAAAACAAACAAAGATAGATTAAGTGCAAACATGGTCATAACAGATGCTGAAATGTTTCCCATACTCAGAGCGAACATATATGTCCCTCGGTCCACCCGTCTTGAAAGAATAAGATGGGTGGTTTTGCGTTCAATTTCATTTGGAATGGTCTGAAGTGATATGATAATGGCTGTAAGACAACCGATGAAAGAATTTATTGCAATAGCAACAGGGACGCGTTGCTCAAAATCTGTTACTCTTATCCCGTTGATCGACAACCCATTTCCGGTACTGATCAAAACCATCAATATGGCTCCCAGGAGACCGAAAACATAAATGATTTTATTTCTTAGTTTTTCTTTGATGACTATCTGAGTTATCGGTATCATAGACTTTCTCCTTTCAGCGCTTCGAGAAAAACGTTCTCAAGATTGATGCTTCCATCATCATGATTGAGATTGACAGACCTTACCAATCGTCCTTTATTGATGATCATTACCCTGTCAGCGACACTTTCGACATCTGATAATATATGAGAATTGAGAATGATGGTTCTTCCTTCTCGTTTCAATCTCAATATCATCTTCTTCATTTCCACCCTTCCGAAAGCGTCAAGCCCAGAACTGGGTTCATCGAGAATCAATAGACCTGGTTCCCCCAAAAGCGCCTGTGCCACTGCCAACCTTTGAAGCATGCCTTTTGAGTATTTTTTCACTTTTTTATTCATTTCAGATTCCAGTCCAACAACTTTCAAAAACTCTAGAGTCTGTTGTACTGCCAATTGTGCCGGAATCTTTTGGATTTTCGCATAAAAGAGCATTACCTCATAGGCTGATAAAAATGGATGGAAATAGGGTGTCTCCGGTGAATATCCTATATGTAATTCTGGATTTTTTTTGATTTCACCACCATCGAGCTTGGTCAATCCAAGAATTGCTTTAATAGTTGTAGTTTTTCCTGCTCCATTGGGACCTAAAAGGCCAAAGACTTCACCTTCTTTAACATGAAAACTCAAACCGTCGAGAACTTTTTTTCCATCATAATGTTTTATAATTTCATTGCATGTAATCATCATTACCCCTCCTATCAACATAAATCTTTTTTATACCAATAGTCTAAAGGAGCTATCTTATGAAGAGCTTAACACTACTTTATGAATCCATGAAATTTACTGGATTTTTGAAATAAAAAACCCGGATGCATTACCGCATCCGGGAGATTGAAATCAATGTTCAAATTGACTGTTGTAAAGATCTGCATAAAATCCATCGTTGCTCAGAAGATCAACGTGTGTTCCCTGCTCGACAATATCGCCATGATTCATGACCAAAATCAAATCCGCATCGCGAATCGTCGATAACCTATGTGCAATGATAAAGCTGGTTCTATTCTCCATCAAATTGAGCATGGCATTTTGAATTTGGACTTCCGTCCTGGTATCCACAGAGCTTGTCGCTTCATCCAAAATCATAAGTACGGGATTTGACAAAATAGCTCTGGCAATGGTGATCAGCTGTTTCTGCCCTTGGGACACATTGGAGGCATCCTCGTTCAAAAGCATGTCATACCCTCCAGGCAACGTGTGTACAAAACTATCCACGTGTGCTGCCTTTGCCGCCTCAACCACTTCTTCATCAGAAGCATCGAGCCTTCCATAACGTATGTTTTCCATGATGGAAGCGTTATAAAGCCAAGTATCCTGTAGTACCATTCCGAATTGGTCTCTAAGATCATTTCTGGTGAAATCCCTGATGTCATGTCCATCTAGTTTGATCCTACCGGAATCCACATCATAAAATCTCATTAGAAGCTTGACCATTGTCGTCTTACCGGCGCCTGTAGGTCCTACAATCGCTACACGTTGACCCGGCTTGATTTCAACTGAAAAATCATTGATGATGGTCTGATCCGCATTATATCCAAAATGCACATTTTCAAACTCAACATGTCCTTTTACATTGATATTTCTTACAGGATTCTCTGATTCTACAAGTTCTTCTTCCTCGTCCAAAAATTCAAATACACGTTCTGCTGAAGCGACCGTTTGCTGGAGGACATTTGAGATGTTTGCAAGTTGAGAGATGGGTTGGGTAAAGTTTCTCACATATTGTATAAACGCCTGAATATCTCCCACTTCAATCGCATTCTTAGCAGCAAGTGTTCCTCCAAGTACACAGACAGCCACATAACCAATGTTTCCAACGATGGTCATTACCGGCATCATGAGTGATGACAAGAATTGTGCTTTCCAGGCTGTGCCGTACAGATTGTCATTGAACTCATCAAAAGTCTCAATACTCTTAGCTTCTGCATTGAATGCTTTTACAATCACATGTCCACTAAAGATTTCCTCAATATGACCGTTTACATGCCCAAGTTGTTTTTGCTGTTCCTTAAAATGTTTTTGTGACTGTTTGACGATCATCATCACTAGCAACATCGAAACTGGAATAATTGTGAGTGCCACGAGTGTCATCAAACCACTGATGCTGATCATCATGATGAGCACTCCGACAACTGTGGTAAATGAAGTGATGATCTGAGTCATACTTTGGTTGAGAGTCTGACTGACAGTGTCCACATCATTGGTGATTCTTGATAGCACTTCACCATGATTGGTATCATCAAAATACTTGAATGGCATTCTATTCATTTTTTTCGAAATCTGTTTTCTCATGTTATAACTGACCTGCATGGAAACACCTGTCATTATATAGCCTTGAATGTATGAAAATATCGAACTGAGCCCATATAAAACCACAAGTGTCAAAAGGATTCCCGAGATATAGGAAAAGTCAATTCCACTGGACGAATCCACCATTTTTCCCATTACACCTTCAAATATCTTAGTAGTTGCCCTACCGAGGAGTTTAGGTCCGAAGATTCCAAACGTTGCGCTACCTACAGCAAAAAGGATGACTACTCCTATCTTGAGTTTATAATCACGTAGGTATGATGCTAGTCGCCTCATGGAGCCTTTAAAATCCTTGGCTTTAGCGCCTCCCATCATCATGGCTCCCGGTCCGCCTCCCATGCCTTGACGTTGAGGTCTGCTTGTTTTGTTGTTCTCACTCATGACAGTTCCTCCTCGCTGAGTTGTGACATTGCAATTTCTTTATAAGTCGAGCAGGTTTCCATCAACATTGCATGTGTGCCATGACCAACCATGATCCCTTCATCAAGCACCAGGATTTGATCTGCGTTCTTTATTGTTGAAACTCTTTGTGCGACGAGTAAAACTGTTGCTTCCTCCATTTTTGTCTTCATAGCCGATCTTAATGCGGAATCCGTTTTGAAGTCCAGTGCTGAGAAACTGTCGTCGAATATATAGATTTTAGGTTGCTTGACGAGTGCTCTTGCAATGGACAACCTTTGTTTTTGTCCACCAGAGACGTTTGTACCACCTTGAGAAATCGGTGCCGACATCCCTTCATTTTTTTCATTTATGATTTCAGAGGCTTGAGCGATATCAATTGCTTTATCAATGACCTGATCCTCTGCAAATTGATCTCCGAACTTTAAATTGCTTTCTATGGTTCCACTAAATAGGATTGCCTTTTGAGGCACATATCCGATGATTGATCTTAAATCAGATTGTTTCATAAGGTGAATCGGAACATTATCAATAGATATGGTCCCTTCAGTCGCGTCATAAAATCGAGGAATCAGATTGACCAAAGTGGATTTTCCACACCCTGTCGATCCGATAATTGCGGTCGTCTTACCGGGTTCAGCCACAAAACTTATATTTTTTAGCATGTTCTCTTCTGCGCCAGGATATTTGAATGAAACATTATCAAACACAACTCGTCCACTTCCAGCAGTATTGACACTCTTGGGAGACTCAGGATCATGGATCATTATATCCTTATCCAGAACTTCCGAAATCCGCCCTGCGGAAACTGTCGCTCTTGGAATCATGATGAACATCATTGAAAGCATCAAAAATGCCATGATGATCTGCAGCGCATACTGCATAAATGCCATCATATCGCCAACTTGCATAGCAGATGCCTCGATCTGCTTGGCGCCGACCCACACAATTAGAAGTGTGACTCCGTTCATGATCAGCATCATCACTGGAAATAAAAATGACATGATTCTACCCACAAACAAATTCGTTTTAGTCAAATTTTGATTGGCATCATCAAATCTTTGTTCTTCGAAAGATTGGGTGTTGAATGCTCTAGTGACCATCATTCCAGAAAGATTTTCTCTGATGACTCGATTCAATCCATCGACCATTTTTTGGATGGCTTTGAATTTTGGAAGTGCAATTGAAAATACTACTATTATTACCCCTAATAGAACAATTACAGCAAGTGCAATGATCCATGACATGGAAGTGCTTTTCTCAAGTGCTTTTAAGATACCACCTACCCCAATGATTGGAGCATAAAATAGCATCCTGATCATCATGACCATAAGATTTTGAATTTGTGTGATGTCATTGGTGCTCCTCGTTATAAGTGACGCTGTTGTAAAATGGTCCATCTCAAAACTGGAAAAACTAGCCACTTTCGTGAAAACCGCTTTTCTGAGATTTCTGCCCATTCCCGCGGCAACTTTCGCTGCTATGAAGCCCACAGCAATAGATGCCACAGCACCTGCAAGTGCGATCAAAAGCATTTTGCCACCTGTTCTAAGGATATAATCTCTTTGAAATTTCACACCATCCACACCTAATTGCTCGTTATATGTCTTTACAATGCCCAGTGCCACTTGCTTTTGGGTCTGTTCGCTCATGACTTCAAAATCAACGGTTGCTCCGTTCATTTTTGCAATTCCTATAAGCATTTTTGTGGTAATGTCCCCTATGATGGTTTGGTTCTCATCATCCAGAGGTTTCAAGTTATAAACTAAACTTCTATCAAGATTTGTATACTTACGTGATAGTTCGTCATAAGCAGCCGTATCTTGATTAAGATCCACTTGATTGTAAAAGCTCAGCAAGGTATCTTTCTCATCCTCGCTGAGTATCATGGTCATAACATTCATATCTTCTGATTTTACGACTTCCAGTTTCACAGTCTCATAACCGCCTTGTTGAATGCCGTTATTGACTATGCCTGACATGTAATCTGGCAATGCAAGATCTGTCATGGCCTGAAAATAGAGTAGCCCAATAGCAATAATTACCAATAAGGTAAATGGTTTTAAAAACCTGATCAATTTTGTCATTTCCTACTCCTTACCCAACAGTTTATCGAGTGCCTCAAGTCCATCAATTATTTTCTGAAGTTCATCCTCAGAGGCCATTTCTATCTTTTTCAACCAAATGGATTCAACTTCTTTGAACTTTCCAGCGGATTCTTTCCTGAACTCTTCAGTAAGCTCTACGAGTACTACCCTTCCATCTTCTGGAGACTTCATTCTTTTTACAGCGTCCATTTTTTCAAGTCGGTCGATGATTTCAGAAACCGTGCTCAGTGACAATCCCATTTTATCAGCAATTTCGCTCATTCTTAGTGAATCATGCCTTGTGAGAAGTCCCACAACCATTCCTTGAGGACCTGTTAGCGTCAGATCTTTCAATTGGTGTTGCATCATCTGGTGCATGGATTCTTTGATGCTTTTCAGCTTTTTCATGACTTCATATGTCTTTTCTATATTTTCCATGTTTAGTCAACCTCCAATATACTTCGCACCCGAAGCTTCGGGTACGAAGTATATTCTACTCCTGTTTCAAGTCGCTGTAAAGTGAATTATCAAGAATTCACAAAGTATTCATATTTGTTGACAAATGTATTCTAAAGGAGTAACATTTGTTGTTGTGTCAAATAATAGTCACTTTTCTTGGAGTTATGAATTCTTCGTGGTTTTAAGAAAAGTGGATATAAAAATCAAGGAGAAGAATTATGTTAGGCAACACTCAATTAATTGTAGCGATCGCCATATTCACTTTAACTTATGTGGTAATTGTCTCCGAAAAGGTCAATCGCACGGCCATAGCAATTTTCGGAGCTGTAATGATGTTGGTTTTCAACATCGAAATGCAACATGAAGCTGTCATGCATGTTGATTTCAACACCATTGGATTACTCGTCGGGATGATGATCATTGTAAACATTCTTAAAAGAACGGGAATTTTTGAGTATATGGCCATACGTGCCGCAAAATATGCCAAAGGTGATCCATGGAAAATTGTATTTATATTTTCAATTCTGACTGGTGTGTCATCCGCATTTTTAGATAATGTCACCACCATTTTACTGGTGGTTCCTGTGACCATCGTAATTGCCAATGAACTGAAATTGAATCCGATACCATTCCTCGTCCCTGAGGTTTTGATTGCGAATATCGGTGGTACAGCAACACTCATAGGTGATCCACCCAATATTATGATCGGAAGCGCCACCGGGCTGGGTTTCCTTGACTTCATCGTCAATTTGGGTCCAGTAGTCATCATTATAACGGTTGTCACTATGTTCATACTTAAACGGGTCTATGGGAAAACCCTCGTGACAACTGACGAGCGCAAACAAAAAATCCTTGCAATGGATGAACATCTGGCCATTAAGGATAAAAAGCTACTTGTCAAAAGTTTGTCCGTACTGGGTATGACTGTCATAGGATTCATGTTGCATCAGACCCTCGGTTACGAATCGGCAACTATTGCTCTTTTTGGAGCGGCCACACTTTTATTGATCAGTAAACTCGACCCTGAAGATATCCTCATGGAGATTGAATGGCCCACCATTTTCTTCTTTATGTCACTTTTCATTTTGGTTGGCGCGCTGGAAGATGTCGGTGTAATTCACTACTTGGCTGAAAAAATGTTGCTCCTCACCAAGGGTGATCTGTTCTTTACGGCTATGCTGGTGCTTTGGGGTTCTGCAATCGCATCTGCGTTCCTCGATAATATACCATTTGTTGCCACAATGATTCCACTCATCACAAGCATAGGCGAAATGAGTTCCATCAGCATCACTCCACTTTGGTGGGCACTTGCACTCGGCGCTTGTCTCGGTGGAAATGGCACACTTGTAGGTGCATCTGCCAATGTCATTGTAAGTGGAATGCTCGAAAAACAAGGATATAAACTCTCGTTTGTCGAATACATGAAGGTAGGGTTTCCAATCATGTTGGTCTCTATCGTAATTTCAACGGCTTATCTTATCGTAAGATACCTATAGGAGGATACCATGAGTAGATTATTGGATGCCGAATTGACGATTCAAACCATGAAACTTCGTCAAATGGGCGCGAAAATCAAAACAATCAATAGTAAAATGTGCTATGTCAAATTCGATATCAGCGGCTTTGAAGTAGCATACGTCTATAACATCAACAAGGATGGCAATTATTTTCTCGAGCGGATCAAACCTTATCCACTTGCAATTCGTGAGTTTTATGACGAGGAGCAGGTCATTGAAATTATTGAGATTGACCTTGAGCAATTCAAGAACGCCATAAATAGTCATAATATACAAAGTTTCATCGATATCAACAGAAGATTGCACCAAAGCATCAAGAAATTTGAGGATTTATTTCTATATTATAATGTTCCTCAAAGCGAGTGCGACAGAATTATTGATTTGCTCGACCAAATTGATGCTGAACTCAAGGATACAAAACTTAGCAGTAACAGAATATATTTCAGAAAAGAACCAGAAAATATATAACACAAAATTTGAGACGAAATTTTTCGTCTCTTTTTTATTGTTAAATGGAAAGTTGTCATGCAAAGTGTTACAATGTTGTTAACATTTTCGAAAGTAGGTGTAAGCATGACCGATCTATTATGGGGTCTCACCACAAAAGTATCACTGGTGTTCTTGGTGATCTATATTTTTTCCAGCACAAAGATGTTCAATAAAATCCTACATAATCGCAAATTCACATTGAGGGATCAACTCATAGTCTCACTGGTATTTGGGTTCATGGGAATTTTAGGAACATACTCTGGCATTCCCTATATGGGTGCAATTGTAAACAATCGTGTGATCGGAGTTGTCGTCGGTGGTCTAATCGGTGGTCCAGTCGTAGGTGTTCTAGCCGGTCTGATTGCGGGCGGGCATAGATTCCTGATAGACATAGGTGGATTCACAGCATTATCTTGTGGCATATCCACTGCACTAGAAGGCCTTATTGCCGGATTGTTGTCACAATATTTTTTCAGAAGTAAAAACAAGGTCATGTTTGGCTTTTTTGCTGGAATACTAACTGAAACTGTACAGATGATTGTCATTCTTCTTGTGGCCAAGCCATTTGTAGATGCTCTTATTCTCGTCAGAACAATATCAATTCCTATGATTTTGACCAATTCCATTGGTATCGCACTCATGATTGTCATTTACCAGAACATGCTCAAAAACAGTGATTTACAAGGCGCTTTTCGTTCTGAGCAAGCTCTGAGGATAGCACGCGAAACTATGAAGGACCTCAGAAAGGGGCTTACTGTCGAAGCCAGTCAAAATGTCGTGAAAATCATTCGAAATATCGCTAAAGTAGATGCTGTCGCTATAACCGATCTCGAAA
This sequence comes from Clostridiales bacterium, assembly GCA_021107455.1. Lineage (GTDB taxonomy): Bacteria > Bacillota > Clostridia > Peptostreptococcales > Acidaminobacteraceae > Fusibacter_D. The sequence goes on from JAIOSU010000097.1 coordinate 37,585, forward strand.
AAGTTCTTGCCTATGAAGGCATCGAATCATTGGGATTCAAAACTGGAGATCCCATTCACTCAAGTATCACAAGGCAAGCAATGGATAATCACGTCGTAATCTCATCCCTACTCAATATGGATGTGAAATTCAAAAGCAAAAAAAATCTTAGTGTGGTCATTGCTCCTCTGATTGTGAATGGCGATGCCATCGGATCAATAAAGCTTTATTCACTTGGCCGAACAAAAATCTCCCTGGTCGATGAAGAACTTGCCAGTGGACTTGCAATGTTATTTTCCACACAACTTGAACTCAGCCACCTCGATGAACAAAAGCATCTGCTCAACAAAGCCGAATTATCAGTCTTACAAGCAAAGATCAATCCCCATTTCCTATTCAATGCACTCAATACCATCCATGCGTTGATCAGGATAAAGCCTGAACAAGCTCGTGATCTGCTCGTCAAATTTTCAGATTACTTTAGAAACAATATCATTCATAATGATTGCATCATAACGCTTGAGAAAGAACTGGACCAAGTCATGGCCTACCTTGAACTTGAAAAGGCACGTTTTGGAGATCGACTTCAAATCGAGTTTGAAGTGCCGGAAAATCTCGATATTGAAGTCCCTCCATTAATCATACAGCCACTTATTGAGAACGCCATCAAGCACGGAATCTTCAAGCATAAGAGTAGCGGCAAAGTGAAAATTAAGATCACCGCTTTTGAAGAACGCTATGAAGTATCCATTGAAGACGACGGTATCGGAATCGATCCATTCATTGTGGAAAGTATTTATAGCATCGATGAAACAACAAATCACATCGGACTATTAACGACACATAAACGATTGCTTGCGACTTATAAAAATAACAAAGGGCTTTATTTTGAGACAAAACCCGATATCGGGACTTTGGTTTCATTCATAATTCCTAAAGGAGAAAAAGCATGAATGTTGTAATAGTAGATGATGAACATCTTGCAATTGAAGAATTGGTCTTCCAACTGTCATTATTTGATGATATCCAAATAAGTAGCACATTCATGGATTCTGAAAAAGCATATGATTATATTATGGGCAACGAGATTGACGTCGTATTTCTGGATATTCAAATGCCTGGAACAAATGGACTGAAATTCGCTAAAAAAATTCTGTCTGAGAAAAACATCCATATCATATTTGTAACTGCTTACACAGAATATGCAGTTTTTTCATATGAACTGGATGCCGTGGACTATCTGCTCAAACCCATCAACAATGCGAGACTTGCAAAAGCTCTTGAAAAGGTGAACCTCACTGTACTCAGACAAAAACCTCAAAAAGTCATGAAGGATTTCTTGCTCATCTACGAAAATGACGTCCTCAAACCCATTAAATACGATGATATCTCATACTGTAGAGCTGACGACAAGCATGTTGAAATCTTTACCAAAAATCAAAAATATTATTATGACAACAACATTGGGAAACTGGAAGAAATGCTTGATGAATCCCATTTTTTCAGATGCCATAGAAGTTTTATCATCAATTTGAAACACATTGCCCTGATTGAACCCGTAGAGAGAACCTATCTCGTCAAAATGGTTGGCTACAATGAACTGATTCCAATAAGTCGATCAAATGTTCATACCTTTAAAAAGATCATGTCCATCTAATCCGAATACTGTACAGCTTACGCCCAAATACGGACAACTCGCTATCAAAAGTGAGTTGTCCGTATTTTTTTTTGTAAAATGTTCCTGTGGGGGTGTGCTATGTTTAAAGATCAATTGTTAAGAGGTTATGAAAGGTACTATGACACGTTCGAGTCCTATGAGGCATTGGGACTTGATTTTGAATTCTTTGCCAAATACTATCAAAGAAATTCAAAATATATGGCGGTCAAAAAAATGGAGTACTATGCTTTTTCAAATTTTGAAGAAGTCTATTACAAGCATTATGAACATTTTGACATGAGAGCACTATCGGAAATCAATGCATTTATCAATCGTTACTTAGATCAATTTTCACCTGCAGATGAGGATCATATGGAAACACTAATCACCGTTATCGCGAGTACGGGCGTTTGTGTTTCAGATGATATCAAAAAAGCGGTGGAAAAATTGAATCCATCCAAAAGTATCATGTGGGGACTTAAGGGTTGGATCAAAGTCAAACTCATTCTTATTGATCCTCAAAGCAACATCATCACAAACAAATTTGGTCAGAATGACCAAATAAAACTCGCGAAACTATTATCTTAGGGGGGTATAACATGAACGGATTAACACTTGTTATTGTATCAGTAGTTTTGTTCTTGGTGGCTTATGCAACTTACGGCTCATGGCTGGCAAAGAAATTCGGAGTGGATCCAACAAGAAAAACACCTGCACATACCATGAACGATGGCGTGGACTATGTTCCAGCCAAAGCACCTGTTCTTCTCGGTCACCACTTTTCATCTATCGCAGGCGCTGGCCCAATTGTTGGACCGATTGGTGCTGCAATATTCGGATGGATTCCTGTATTTTTATGGATCGTCATCGGGTCCATATTCTTCGGTGGAGTACACGATATGGGTTCCATGTTCGCTTCCGTACGTCATAAAGGTCAATCCATCGGTGAAGTCATTGGTACAACGATGGGTAAAAGAGGCAAACAACTCTTCTCAATCTTTGCATGGTTGACACTGATACTTGTCATCGCAGCTTTTGCTAACATCGTTGCGAACACCTTTGTTTCAGTTCCTGAGGCAGCTTCCAGCTCACTCATGTTCATCGCACTCGCTGTTTTATTTGGATACGGTGTATACAGAAAAGGCATCAGTCTTGGACTAGGTACAGTCATTGGTGTGGCATTATTGATAGCCTGTATCTATCTCGGAACTATTTTCCCATTAGTGCTTTCAAAGAATGTTTGGATGATCATATTACTTGGTTACATCTTTGTAGCATCGGTAACACCTGTTTGGATCTTATTGCAACCTAGAGATTATCTGAACTCATTCCTACTTTATGCAATGCTCGCAGGTGGTGTGGTGGGTATCGTAATAATGAGACCGACACTTCAACTTTCAGGCGTTACCGCATTTAATGTAAATGGTTCTTATCTGTTCCCGATGCTTTTTGTCACTGTAGCATGTGGAGCAATATCAGGATTCCACTCATTAGTTGGTTCAGGAACAACTTCCAAGCAACTCGACAATGAAAAAGACGTCAAGGTTATCGGATACGGCTCTATGTTGATTGAAGGTGTACTCGCTACACTTGCCATCATTACTGCTGCATTCGTCACTGGTGGGAAATTGACTGAACTTCTTGCAGGTGGTGGACCAGTCAACGTATTCAGTGATGGACTTGGATCTTTCATGACAGGTTTCGGATTACCATTCACTGTCGGTAAGAGCTTTACAGCACTTGCTATTTCGGCTTTCGCGATGACTACACTCGATACAGCCACTCGTCTTGCAAGATTTATCTTCCAGGAAATGTTCACTAGTGAAAAACAGACAAAAGAAACAGTTTTCACCAATAGATATGGCGCTACTGCAATCACTGTAGTTATCGCAGGTACATTGTCATTTTATGGTTGGGCATCTGTTTGGCCATTGTTCGGTTCAGCAAACCAATTGCTTGCGGCACTTTCACTTCTTGCACTCGCAGTTTGGCTCAAAAAGAACAGCAAGAGTTATGGATTTGTTGTATTCCCGATGATTTTCATGTTCTCAGTCACTCTTGTGGCACTTGTTTTACTCATCACTAAGAGTTTCGCTCAACCAGTTCTGTTGATATTCGCAGTGATTCTTTTCATCCTTGCACTAGTGCTGATAGGAGAAGCATCAAAAGCACTTAAAACTGAAAAACTTCCAGAGGTAAAATCCGAGCGATGAAATTTCTAGAAAATCTCTTATTGTTTTTTAAAGGAGCTCTCAGCTTCAATAAAAAAGCGTATGAGTTAATCGAAAAGGATCTGAGACAGGAAGAGGACAATTTTCTTTTGGCTGCAAGAGCCGACCTGCTTGGACTCAACTTTCCAACAATGTATTACATGTTGGAGCTGTTGCCTTATATGGTAGAAGAGGAAGAAGCTTGGATCAAACGCATGGTCAAAAGAAAGAGTATCTGGGAAGAACGTTTTTCAGACCTCGACATGGATCCTTAAGGAGAATCTAATGCTAAAAGTAGAATTCTACGGAGGAAAAGGCGGGGTGGGTAAAACCACCCTTTCTTCTGCAAGAGCACATCATTATACCAAACTTGGAAAAAAGACTTTATTGGTTTCCACTGATCCGGCACACTCGATTTCTGATGTTTTAGGGGTTCAGGTCGGGTCCAAAATCAAGGGAATCACTCCACTTTTGGACGCTATTGAGATCGATCCTGAAGAGGAAGCGAACCAATACATCGATCAAATCAGAAAAGATTTGAATTCAATCCTTAGTCCAGTAGTGCTTGAGGATGTCAATAAGCAACTGCGAGCGGCAAAGATTATGCCTGGCACTCATGAGGCGAGTTTGTTTGACAAGATCATCATTTTAATGGATCTGTATAAAGAAGTCTATGATGTGATGATTTTTGATACCGCTCCCACTGGTCACACGTTAAGATTGTTGACCTTGCCTGAACTTTTGATTGAATGGTTTGAAGGCTTGATCAAAAAACGTGAAAAGATCGTAAAACTCAAAGCGATGCTAGGATTGAAAGATGAAGATCCAATTTTGACACGGCTCA
>JAIOSU010000196.1 GCA_021107455.1 Clostridiales bacterium
ATAGACTCGGAAGTATTGAAGTCGGTAAGGATGCGGACCTCGTCATTTGGAACGCTCATCCTTTTGATCTTCAGGCAACTGTTGCACATACGATTGTTGATGGAGTAGTGGTGTATAGCGCGCTTTAAGGCGCGCGCGGTGGTTTTGCGCTCATGCGAGCGCAGTAGTATTTGGCTGGCGCCAAGTGGTTGGGAAGAGATGAGGACGACACTGTGTGCGCCCTAGATAAAAGTCAAAGTCAAAGTCAAAATCAAGGTTACTTGGTTTTGACTTTTTTTGTTTTTGACTTCCCTGCACTCCCTGCACTTCTCTGGCGCGTCTTTTGCGCCAAATCCCTTCCCAACTACTTGGCGCCAGCCAAATACTACTGCGCGTTCCTCAGCGCAAAACCACTGCGCGTTCCCCAGCGCCCCCTTATATGTTATAATATCCCTAGAATATCATCCAAAGGAGATTCCAATGATAACAATCGGTGTATTTGGAGCGAAGGACTCAATCGGAGCGATTTACGATGTCGGTCAGGAGTTCAGCGAAGAGGCGAAGTTGCTGTGTTACCCATATGAGAAAAAAGAGGACACTCCGGATATGGTCAAAAGCAATATCCAGAAAGTCGATGTAGTTCTGTACTCTGGACGAGTACCTTTCAACATCGTGAGCAACAGCATGAAAGTCGAGAAACCGTCGCTTTACATGCCGCACAACGGCACCTGCATATATAGAACGCTTTGGGATATCAAAGAAGCGGGACTCTCCATGGAATATATCAGTTTTGACACCATCAATGAGAATGAGATTCGTGAAATATTTAAAGAACTCGGATTGTCGGATGACAATATTCGTGTGTTTGAGTATGACGGAGATATTGATTATGAGAAATTGGCACAGTTTCATATTGATTTATGGGAGAAGAACAACAATTATGTCGCAGTGACCTGTCTGTACAAAACTTATGAGATCCTCACAGCCCATGGTATCTCAGCATTCAGGGTCAAACTCACAAAATCATTGATTCGTCAGGTGATTGAGAGCGCCATTTCAAAAGCTACCAACACCATGCTTAAGGCAAACCAGATTGCAATTGTAATCATAGATATTGATCGCTTCAAGGAGCGGATCAAAGGATATGCATCAGAATATGAGATTCAAAGGCTCAAGCTCAAATTCAATGAGAAATTGATTGATTTCGCTGAAAAGATCCAGGGATCCATATTTACTTTCGGCAGTGATGAGTACATGATTTTTACTACGGGTGGAGTACTTGAAGGCGCAAAAAACGAAGTGCTCAGGAAGAATTTTATAGTAAGCATTGAAGAAGATCTGAATTTGAGTGTCAGCATGGGCATCGGTTATGGAAAATCCGCATATGAAGCTGAAAACAACGGCCGAATAGGACTCCATCATGCCAAGGAGGCCGGTGGGAACTGTGCTTTTGTTGTGGATGTGACCAAACGCATTCGGGGTCCTCTCGATAAAGCAGAAATGCTGGATTATGAGTTGAATTCTTCAAGTACGGATATTGCATCGCTCTGCAGCCTTACCGGACTGAGTGCAAAAAATATCAGTAAAATTATTTCAATGATCGAAAAGACAGGAACAGTAGTTTCATCGAAAGATTTGGCATTCTACCTCAATATGACAGAGCGAAGCGCGAGACGAATCATGACGGTTCTCATAGAAAAGGATTTAGCTCGTTCGGTTGGTGAGGAGAACATCTCATCGAAGGGAAGACCTAGAATATTGTATGAATTGAATATTTGAAATGACTGTAGACAATGGATCGAAAGATTCGTTGTTTTTTTTATAAAAAACTCTTGAAATTGTTAATTAATTGTTATATTATTTTATTTAAGGACATGACCATAAATAGACCTTAAAGGAGAGCGGTATGAAAGAACAGCTACGAAACTACCGACGAGATTTTCATAAATATCCAGAATCCGGTTGGACGGAGTTCAGAACAACATCCATAATAGCAGAGGTGTTGATGGGTTTTAATTACATCGTTTTACTTGGAAAAGATGTGATTGATGAGTCGTTTGTAATGGGAAGACCAGGCGAACCTGAGATTCAAAAGCACATTCAAAGAGCGATTAGACAAGGTGCGGATGAGGAAATTGTTAATAAAATGGAAGGCTATACTGGTGTTGTTGCAATTATGGACACTGGACGACCTGGACCGACAACCGCTTTTCGTTTTGATATCGATGCCAATGATGTGGAAGAATCCACAAGTGATAGCCATAGACCAATTACTGAGGGGTTTCGTTCTTTGAACCCGGATGTGATGCACGCCTGTGGACATGACGGGCATACGGCTATCGGACTTGGTACCGCAGAATACATTTCCAAAAATATCGATCAGCTCAAAGGAAAAATAATCTTGATCTTCCAGCCCGCTGAAGAGGGAGTACGTGGAGCCCGGGCAATTGCCGAGAAAGGTCATCTGGACAAGGTGGACTATTTTGTGGCAGGTCATTTGGGGTTCAATCTCGATTCAGGTTATTTTTCGCCAAGAGCATCAGGATTCTTGGCAACTACCAAGCTTGATGTCACTTTTAAAGGGAATAGCGCTCACGCTGGTGCTGAACCGGAAGCAGGAAAGAATGCACTGCTTGCTGCAGCCGCTGCCGCAATAAATCTTCACGCTATTTCGTCACATTCCAAGGGGGCGACCAGACTTAATGTTGGCCAGTTGATAGCAGGATCTGGTAGAAATGTCATACCTGAACTGGCAGTTTTAAAGCTTGAAACCAGAGGCGAATCCACTGAACTCAATGAATACATGCTCGACAAAGCTTATAAGGTACTTAATGGGGCAGCAGCTATGTATGATGTGGAAATTGATGTAAAAAAAGTCGGAGAAGCAGGTACGGCAGAGTGTGATGATGAGCTTGTTTCAATCATGACTGAAATTGCCATTGGCATCCCTGAGTTCAACACAATTGTACAGGACCATAAACTCGGAGGCAGTGAAGACGCATCCGTTCTTATGGCAAAGGTACAGGAACATGGTGGAAAGGCGACCTATGTGTTCCTGGGTTCTAAAATAGCGGCAGGTCATCATAATTCAAAATTTGATTTTGATGAATCAGTTCTTGAACGCGGTTATAAGATTTTCACGCAAGCTGTGAAAAAACTCAACGGCGTATAAGATAAAGAGGGGTACATAATATAAAACTGGGAGGTAGAGTTGTGAGTAAAGAAAAAAAAGAAATCGCAATTGAAAAGAAATCCGGCTTTATGAAATTTCTTGATTTCGTAGAGCGAGTAGGAAACAAGCTTCCACATCCTTTTACTTTATTCGTCATTTTAATGGTAGTGATCATGATCATTTCTTGGGTAGTCAGTGCGGCGGGAATTTCCGTCATCCACCCTACAACTGCTGAAGTGGTTTACTCAAAAAATCTGTTATCTGGTGAAGGCGTCATTTGGATGCTGTCGAACATGATCAAAAACTTTACTGGTTTTGCACCACTCGGACTGGTTCTTACCATGACACTTGGTATTGGACTTGCTGAAAAAGTGGGATTCATGTCATCGTTTATGCGTAGATTCATGCTTAGTGCACCTGAGAGAGTACTGCTTTTGGTAGTATTTTTTATAGGTATCGTGGGCAATATCGCTTCTGATGCTGCGGTTATCATCATTCCACCACTTGCAGGAGCACTTTTCTACAGCACAAAGAGAAATCCGATTGTCGGTATCGCAGCGGGTTATGCGGCGACATGTGCAGGATTCACTGCAAACGTATTGATTGCGGGCACAGATGCACTTCTTGCTGGAATCACTCAGGAAGCTGCTCAGGGCGTTTTGCCTGGAGTCCTCGTATCACCTGCGGTCAATTATTATTTTATGATTGTCAGTACATTGCTTTTGACTTTCGTCGGCGCATGGGTAACCAAACGCTTTGTTGAACCTCAAGTAGGCAAGTTCACACCAAATGAGGATTTGGTTATGGATGAATCTTTTGAAGTGACTGAGAAAGAGAAAAAAGGTCTCAAATTTGCGGGCTTGTTTACTTTGGCATACCTCGCTCTGATTTTGGTGATTCTTTTACCTGCAGGCTCCATATTCAGAGGTCCTGAAGGCACAATCGTACCTTCACCATTCCTCAGCAACATCGTTCCTTTCTTGTTACTTTGGTTTATTGGCCTTAGTATCGCATATGGTGTCGCTGCTGGAACAATCAAAAGCGAATCTGATATTCCAAAGCACATGACCAGTGCCATTAGAGATATGAGTGGTTACATTGTACTTGTATTCGTTATCGCACAGTTTGTACAGTACTTCAACTGGACTAATATTGGTTTAATACTTGCGGTCAATCTCGCATCCATACTTGAGAATCTCAATATGACCGGACTTCCTATGGTGCTTGGCATTGTGATCATCAGTGCGTTTGTCAACCTCTTCATTGGAAGCGGTAGTGCAAAATGGGCGCTTCTATCACCTGTATTCGTGCCGATGTTTATCCTGCTTGGATATGCACCGGAATACTCGCAACTCGCTTATAGACTTGGTGATTCATTTACCAACGCGATTACACCGTTGTTCCCGTATTTCCCGATTTTGCTCGGCTTTGTAGCAAAATATGATAAAGATAAAGCGAAAATTGGTACGATCATGGCCATAATGATGCCTTATACAATCGCTTTCGGAGTGGTTTGGCTGATTCAACTTTCCATCTGGCACTTGCTCAACCTGCCACTTGGACCAGGAGGCTTCATCTACCTGTAATTGAAAGGAGTACCTCATGCTTCGCGAATTGATTGAAGAAAAAGTGAGTGCAATAAGTGAACAGATCATTGAGTTGAGAAGGAAGCTACATCAGCATCCTGAAGTCAGCGGTAGTGAATTCGAAACCAAGGCCATATTACTGGAAGCGATTAAAGACTATGATTTTGAAATTGTCGAAGGCTATTACAATACAGGCTTCGTCATCATCATCAGAGGATCAAAACCCGGTAGGACCATCGGCCTGAGAGTGGATATGGATGCCCTTGAAATGGATGAACTGGTGGATAAACCGTTCAAATCACAAAATAGTGGTGTGATGCATGCATGTGGCCACGACGGACATATGGCAATGGGCATTGCTGCGGCAATTGTGCTGAATGATTTGAAAGATCAGTTTCAAGGCAACGTCAAATTGATATTCCAACCTGCTGAAGAAAATGCCCGAAGTGGCGGCGGAGCCCAGTTCATGATTGCTGATGGTGTCCTTGAAGATGAACCACGAGTAGAGGCCATGGTCGGGATGCACATCTGGCCAGATCTGATGGTCGGTCAGGCGGGAACCCGCGTCGGTCCCATGATGGCAGCTTCAGATCCGTTTAAGATCGACATTGTCGGACAAGGTGGACACGCTTCCATGCCCAACAAATGTGTAGACCCAATACTGATTGCTTCTCATACAATCCTTGGACTTCAGAGCGTCGTGAGCAGAAACGTCGATCCTTTCGAACCAGCTGTGGTGACGATTGGAATGTTGAATTCGGGCACGAGGTACAATACCATTCCTGAAACTGCCGAAATAATTGGCACAGTGAGAACCTTTGATGAAACAACACGACAGTTGATCAAAACGCGTATAGAACAGATCGCTGAAACTACTGCAACGGCATATGGCGGAAAAGCCACAGTCAATTACACATTCGGTTATCCATCTGTAGTCAATGAAAAAGGTATGGTCGATTGTGCGGAACAGTCCATTCGAGAAGTTCTCGGAGATGAAAATTATGTAAATGTGGAAAGACCGGCACCCGGCGGTGAGGACTTTGCCTATTTCACTCAGAAGGTACCTTCCGTATTCATTTGACTGGGTTACAACAAAACGGATGAAAAGGTTCATCCACCGCATAGCGCTTATTACGACTTCGATGAAAGTATACTAGAAAATGGCACAAAGATATTTTGTAAAACTGCTTTAAATTGGCTCAATGCTTAGTGAGTAATAGTCAATAGTTTCATAATTCTTCGGAATCCTCTGCTCCCCCTATGGCAGAGGGTTTTTTTAGCGCTGGAAAGGGCAGGGAAAGCAGGGAGAGCAGGAAGAGCAGGTAATGCAGGAAAAGATTAAAGTCAAAGTCAAAGTCAAGATCAAGATCACTTGGTTTTGACTTTTCTTTCGTTTTTGACTTTCCTGCACTTCCTGCACTCCCTGCCCTTCCCTGGTGCGCACGCTCTACGAGCTGCGCGCACTTGACCTTCTAGCGAAGCCAGTATAAAATAGAGTGAGATTTTAGAGCGAGGTGCAAGTATGCATGATATAGAACTTAAAACGCTTGAGGACACGAGAAAAGTTGCGGTCCGATTGGCGGAGATGATAAAACCGGGTGATGTGATTTGTCTGGTGGGAAATCTTGGAGCGGGAAAGACGACATTTACTCAGATGCTCTGTGAAGCGCTTGGGACAGATGAGTACGTGACCAGTCCAAGTTTCAGCATTATGAACTCTTATATGGGTGCTTTGGATGGCAGTCCGATTCCGATTTATCATTTTGATGTCTATAGGATATCAGATCCAGATGAGATGGATGAGATCGGTTTTGACGACTATCTTTTCGGAAAAGGCATTTCTATAGTAGAATGGGCTACAAAGGTGGAAGAATATATTCCTGCGAATGCGATTTGGATAGAGTTGAATCTCACGGATTGGGGTACAAGAATAATAAGTAGCTCTGGATTAGAAATGGGAGAGGATATAAAATGAAAAAAATGATAGTGGACACATCATCAACAGCTGCCAGTGTGGCGGTGCTTGAGGATGGTCTGATCAAGGGTGAATTCACGATTCACACCGAACGTACTCATTCTGAGAAACTCATGCCGATGATAGAGAATCTGATGCGTCATTTAGATATGAAGATTGAGGACATTGATGAATTTGCAGTTTGTGAAGGTCCTGGATCCTTTACGGGGGTCAGGATTGGAATAAGCACGGTTAAGGCATTTGCACAACCTTTCGACAAACCAATCAAGACCTTCACGAGCATGAAATTGCTCTCAGGTGCTTTTTCATATCATGATGGACTCGTACTGTCTATGGTCGACGCGAAACGCGACAGCGTGTATTATGGACTCTACAGATGGCATCACGGGAGTGTGCTCACAGTGGAGGAAGGTGTCAAAAATATTGAGGTTTTACTCAATGATCTGGAGAACCATTTCTTGAATGAACACATACTGGTCACCGGTGAAGCCACTTGGATTTACAGGGATGCATTCAAACGTCTTGGCAATTTGAACCTTCATAATTGCTACAAGATGACCGATCAAAAAAATTCGGTGCTCAGTGCCTCCAACTACAGATATATTGAAGATGATAAAGGCACTGTCCACAGATATAATGAAGTCAAAGCGAACTACATGAAGAAGTCGCAAGCGGAAAGGGACTTTGATCTATGAATGTTCAGTTTAGAAAAATGACTCTGGAAGACATTGATGATGTTTATGCCATAGAAGTCTCGTCTTTTACCACACCGTGGACGAAAGATGCCTTCTATAAAGAACTTGTCGAGAATACGTTGGCTGCTTATTTTGTCGTTGAAGATGAAAATCAGCTGGTGGCTTACGGCGGTATGTGGCAAATCATGGATGAACTTCACATCACCAACATCGCAGTGGCTATAGGCGATAGAGGCAAAGGCTACAGCAAGGTGCTTATGGATGGCTTGATTGATTACGGGAAAAAATACGCATTTAAGCATATGACACTGGAAGTGAGACAAAGCAATAAGATTGCCATAGCATTATATGAGAAATACGGATTTGAATCGGTGGGCATCCGGCCGAAATACTACATGGACACGAACGAAGATGCTCTCGTCATGTGGAAGGAGCTTTAAATGAAATCAAATACAATTACACTTGCCATAGAGACGTCTTGTGATGAGACAGCATGCGCCATTCTGGAAAATGGAAGAACCATTCTCGCTAACGAGGTCTACACGCAGATCGAAATTCATCAGGCATTCGGAGGGGTTGTGCCAGAAGTGGCATCCAGGAACCATCTGGAGAAAATCTCTGAGATTATCGACAAGGCGTTATCAGACGCCGAAATGCGATTTGGTGACATCGACCACATTGCGGTCACTTATGGACCAGGGCTGGTCGGTGCGCTTTTAGTCGGACTTTCCACAGCAAAGGCACTATCCTATGCTCTGGACATACCGCTCATTCCAGTGAATCACATCGAAGGGCATATCGCAGCAAATTATATCGCACACAAAACGCTCGAACCACCTTTTGTCTGTCTGATTGTATCGGGTGGACACACTCACCTGGTGGAAGTGCAGGATTATACGAAATTCAATGTCATAGGCCGAACGCGTGATGATGCGGCTGGAGAGGCATTTGACAAAGTAGCGAGGACGCTTGGTCTCGGTTATCCTGGTGGACCACTGATCGATAGACTCGCAAAAGAGGGCAATCCTCTGGCGATTCCATTCCCAAAAGGGATGATGGATCAAGACAATCTGGATTTCAGCTTCAGTGGACTTAAATCCGCTGTGCTCAATTACCTCAATAGCGCCAAAATGAAAAATGAGACGGTTGTTGTAGAAGATGTATGTGCCAGTTTTCAACATGCTGTCGTGGAAACACTTAAAGGTAAGACTGAAATGGCACTGAAAAGGACCGGGTCGAAAAAACTCGTGTTGGCTGGAGGAGTGGCTGCAAATTCGTCACTTAGAAAAGCGCTATCCGATATCGAAGGCATAGAGTTTTATTATCCACCTTTGGACCTTTGTACGGATAACGCCGCCATGATTGGATGTGCGGGATATTATCATTATTTGGAAGGCAATTTCGGAACTCTTGAGACCAATGCGGTCCCAAATTTAAAGATTGGTATGTAGTATGATGAAAATGGGACGAATGTCCCATTTACTTTTTTGTCCAAAAGTATCTGAAAAATCAGTCATATTTTATTATGTAAACCGAACAAACTTTCTTTTATACATGTATTTATAAATGGACAACTGGGGATTAAATTGTGGACACTGTGGATAAATAATGAATTTACTAGGGTAGGGGGAATTGAGAATGTGGACAACTCGGTGAAAAACTGTGTATAACCTTACTTGATTGTGGGTAAAACGAATCTTATTCAGTATTATTCGTAGAAATGCATAAAAAACAAACTGCCATATGGTAAACATAATAAAATATGGTGCACAAAATTGTGCATAAAAAAAAGAGCCCTTAATTAGAGGCTCTTGCTCATTATAATCTATTCAATACCGACAGTTGCCAAATAGTTGATGATGTCACTGATTGAACCGAAGTTCTCAGCGACTTCGTCTGGGATTTCAATCTCAAACTCATCTTCTATAGCCATAATAATCTCCACGGCGTCGATGGAATCAATGTCCATGCTGTCAAATGCGCTGTCCATAGTAATGTCGCTAGGATCAACAACACTTAATTGTTCAACGATTATGGCTTTTATTTTTTTAAACATATTACCCTCCTAAAATTGTGAAAATGATTCTCTTGTATGTGTACTTAGTTTCATTATAAAGAAAAAATGAAATTTGTCTATAACGTTTTTGGTGTTAATGTCCTAGGACTGAAAAAAATTATAATTTTTCGAGCATTTCGTCCAGTTGCATATAAAGTGCATTGAGACCATCTTTGATCTGAACGATTTCTCTTTGGACCTCAAGAGAACGCTCAGGGTCCGAAAAGACGCTCTCTTCGCATAATGATAATTCCAGAGTATGGAGATTATCTTCAAGGGATTCAATCTCTTCTTCAAGAGAACCAAGTGCTGCGCGCTTTCTTTTCTCAGCAATCAAGATCTCTTTCTCGCGTTTTTGCTGGTCCTTCTGTTTGGTTTTGGAGAGTACTGGTTTTTCCTCCACCGGATTTTCAAGGATAAAATTCTCACTTTTCTTTTCTTGGTAGTAATCGTAGTTGCCCCAGTAGACGATCAAGCCTTCGGGTGTCATTTCAAATATTTTTGAACATATTTTGTTCAGGAAATACCGGTCGTGCGAAATGGAGACCAGCGTGCCATCATAACCGAGCAGAGCATCCTCGAGGGTTTCTTTGGAATAGAGGTCGAGGTGGTTGGTCGGTTCATCCAGAAATAATATGTTTGATGTGGAAAGCATGAGTTTGAGCAAGGAAACTCGGCTGCGTTCGCCACCACTGAGTTGATTGATTTTCTTTTCGATGTCATCATTTGTAAAAAGAAATGCACCAAGCAGAGAACGGACTTCGGTCAAGGACAGCGCTGGATTGTCGTCATGGATTTCTTCTAAGATCGACTTTTCAAGATGTAGGTTTCGAAGTTCCTGATCGTAATATCCAGGCATGACATGATGACCCCATGTGATGGTGCCCTCGTCTGGTTCGAGCTGGGAAATCAGTATTTTGAACAGGGTGGTCTTGCCCACGCCATTGGGTCCGATGAGTCCGATGCGTTCACCCTTATAGATTTCAAAGGAAACGTTTTCAAAAACTTTGAGGTGGTCGTAAGTCTTTTTCAGGTCTTCAACCTTTAGGACGTCTTTACCACTTTTTGAACCGGCTTTCAGATCGATTTTGAAATGGGATCTGAATAGTTTCGGACGTTCAAGTGGTGCGGTGTGTGCCAGCCTTTTTTCTCTGGATTTTGCCCGTTTGGCGAGTTTTTCTGTGCCGTGCCCTTTGAATCGTCTGATGATCTCTTCTTGCTTTTGGATTTCTTTGCTTTGAACCTCAAATCGTTTGAGATCCGCCTCGTACTGCATATTCTTTTGATGTATGAAATGGGTATAATTTCCTGTATACTCTACGAGCTCTCCCGATTCGATCTCGAAAATTTTGGTAGCCACCTGATCGAGGAAATAACGGTCGTGTGAGATCATTACTATTGTTCCTGTGTAATCTTTGAGATAGTTCTCAAGCCATTTGATGGCGTCGATATCCAGGTGGTTGGTCGGCTCATCCAAAAATAGGATATCGGGTTGCTTAAGGAGCAATCTGGCGATGCCGATCCGTGACTTTTGGCCACCGCTGAGCTGATTGATGGGTTTGTGATGATCGATTTCTTCAAAGCCGAGACCGTTGAGAATACCTCTGATCCGGCTGCCGACGGCGTATCCGTCCATGGCTTCGAACCGCTCCTGTGCCAGCGTGTATTGATCGAAAATTCTTTTCTGATCTTCAGGTTTGATATTTTGCATCTCGATTTCGAGTGCCCGGAGCTCTTTTTCAACTTCGAAAACATCGGCGTAGATTTCTTCGCAGTAGTCAAATGCCGAAATGGTCAGGTCTATACGGGTGTTCTGCTCCAAATACCCGATGGTCATGTCTTTAGATATGAAAATTTCTCCATCATCTTTGGACTCGATGCCCGTTAGAATTTTAATTAACGTGGTTTTTCCCGCACCATTGACACCAATCAGTCCAACTTTGTCGCCAACACTGATTGTAAAGCTGATATCTTCGAGAATCATCTCTATGCCGTATGATTTATGAATATTATTGCAAGATAATGCTATCATTTTTCGCCTCATTCTAAAAAGTAGATTAAAGATTGTTAAATACTACTAGATATTATATCCCAAATGTCATAAAATAAAAAGTAGATGAGAATTGGAATGTGAGAATTGTTATTAATTTGACATTCTTTTTTCCAGAGTGGTATAATGAAGTTGATTTTATACACATTTAAACGACGAGGTGAATTATGAAAGACAAGAACATATCTGTAGCGGTGATTAGACGTCTGCCTAAGTACCATCGTTATTTAAAAGAACTGTTGGATAAGGACATACGTAGAATATCGTCGAAAGAACTGAGTTCGATCATAGGATTTACTGCATCGCAAATACGTCAGGACCTCAATAATTTCGGTGGCTTTGGCCAGCAAGGTTATGGGTATAACGTAGAGGATTTGTACTCGGAGATCAGTAAGATTCTAGGACTTACACGAAAATACAACGTCGTTATTGTCGGGGCGGGGAACCTTGGTCAAGCACTGGCCAATTACACGAGTTTCGGGCGTTTGGGATTTGACCTGAAGGCGATGTTCGATATCAATCCCAAGTTTATGGGACTCAAGATCAATGATGTGGAAGTGCTCGACATGGATAAATTCGAATCGTTTGTCAATGAAAACGATGTTGAGATTGTCTATATCTGCACGAGTAGAGCTGGCGCTCAGGATGTGGCGGATCGCATACAAAAGACCAATGTCAAAGCGATATGGAATTTTGCGCCGATCGACCTGAAAGTCAAAGAAGATATCATTGTGGAAAATGTACATTTAATAGACAATTTATTGACTGTATCTTATTTCTTGAAAGAAAATCTATAAAATTTCAGTAATAAGTGGGACGAGGCGTGACCTCGTCCTTTTTTTTTGGTAAAATAGAGGTTAGGGATTGCACTAAAATTAATGGGAGGAACTGAAAATGAAAGAAGTAGTAATAGTAAGTGCGGTAAGAACCGCAGTGGGTGCCTTCGGTGGCACGCTTAAAGATGTGACACCTGCCGAACTGGGCGCTGTCGTTATCAAAGAAGCACTTGGCAAAATCAATCTTGCACCTGAGAAAGTCGATGAGGTATTGTTGGGATCGGTACTTCAAGGCGGTTATGGGCAAGGTGTGGCAAGACAGGCATGGATCAAAAACGGCTATCCGGTAGAAGTGCCTTGTACAACAGTAAACATGATTTGCGGATCGGGTCTTAAGACAGTTTCGCTCGCTGTTCAATCCATTCAGACTGGTGACAACGATATCGTCATCGCCGGCGGAACAGAAAACATGAGCATGGCACCATACCTGCTCAAAACTGGACGTTGGGGTCAGAGAATGGGCAATGGCGAACTTTATGACGTAATGGTCATGGACGGTCTTTGGGACGCATTCAACAACTACCACATGGGTGTCACCGCAGAGAATATAGTAGAAAAATGGGGCATCACCAGAGAAGAGCAAGATGATGTGGCATACAACTCACAGCGCAAAGCTGCGGCTGCTAGAGCTACCGGAAGATTCAAAGATGAAATCGTACCGGTTGTAATTCCACAAAGAAAAGGCGATCCAATCGTATTTGATGCGGATGAATATATAAAAGAGACAACCCCAGAGAAGCTAGCTGCACTCAGACCGGCATTCAAAAAAGACGGTACGGTCACTGCAGGTAACGCATCTGGAATCAATGACGGCGCTTCAGTAGTCGTAGTCATGAGCAAAGAGAAAGCTGAAGAACTCGGCCTTAAACCACTTTGCACTATAGTATCTCATGCATCTGCTGGTGTCGCACCTGAAATCATGGGTATCGGACCAGTTCCTGCTACAAAGAAGGCGCTTGCCAAAGCAAACCTAACTGTTGAGGACCTTGATCTTGTGGAAGCCAACGAAGCTTTCGCGGCTCAATCCATTGCAGTAGGCAGAGAACTCGGATTCAACCAGGATATCGTGAATGTCAACGGCGGAGCCATTGCAATCGGTCATCCAATCGGAGCATCGGGCAACAGAATCTTCGTCACACTGATCCACGAGCTCATCAAACGTGAAGGCAAGTACGGACTTGCAACACTTTGCATCGGTGGCGGCATGGGCGAAGCTATCATTATAAAAAGAGACTAAATTTGAGACTAATATAGAAGACTTTTGACTGATAAGGAGATCGAATGGCTAACTATTCAAGAGAAATTGCTCACATGTTGGATCGATTGTACACTAAGATATTGTCACAGGACAAAAATGGCTATTTCAAAAATGACCTCGCCCTGCGGCTGAGTTTGATGGAACTGCTCATCATCAAAAGAGTGGGTGAAGCTGAAACAATCCGGTTAAATGTGCTAATTGATACACTTGAAATCGATCGAAACCTTGTCACTCAAGCCATCAAAAAACTGTGTTCAATGAAAATTGCCCAGAAAAACAAGGATCCCGAGGACGGCAGAGGTCAATGCATCTCGCTACTACCTGCAGGTCACGCGATTCATGGCCAGATTCTTGAACTTCAGAAAGATGAACTTGATTTCATACTCAGCGATGTCACCATCAACGAGGAGAAAACAATCCTCAAGTTCATCAGCAAGATCGTCCAGTATCACACTGAAAAATTTGAAATCAAATAACTCAGGCGGCATCTCCAGTTACTGGGGATGTCTTTTTTTAAATTGAAGGAGACACTGATGACTGCATTTGAACGCATAAAAAACAGCATACTTGAAATCGAATCCGCTGGCGATGTGGACAAGCAGTTGATCATCGCAATCGACGGCAATTGTGGTAGCGGCAAAAGCACTCTTGCTAAGGAGCTGGCGGTAGCGCTGGATGCGAACCTGTTTCATATGGATGATTTTTATTTGCCGGAAATCATGAAAACTGAGCAGCGGATGGCTGAGCCAGGGGGCAATGTCGATTATGTCCGGTTCAAAAAAGACGTGATGGCCCCATTGCTAACGGGATCTGGGTTTATGTACAGGAAATTCTCATGTCAGGCTCAGGGGCTGGGCGAACCTGTCTTTGTGACTCCTAAGAAAATCAATATTGTCGAAGGTGCTTACGCACTGCATCCACAGCTGATCGATGCCTACGACCTCAAAGTGTTCATATCCCATGATTACGAAACCCAGTGTGAACGAATCCTTAAGCGCAATGGTCCAGAGAAACTCAAATCCTTCATCGAAAAATGGATTCCCCTTGAGAACCTCTACTTCGATGCGCTTGGAATCAAAGAAAAGTGTGACTTGGTGATTGACACAAGTA
>JAIOSU010000182.1 GCA_021107455.1 Clostridiales bacterium
GGATGATCATCAAAAAAATCATTGAAGCGCAAAAACCTGAAATTGGACTACTCGAAACT
Organism: Clostridiales bacterium; assembly: GCA_021107455.1. Classification (GTDB taxonomy): domain Bacteria; phylum Bacillota; class Clostridia; order Peptostreptococcales; family Acidaminobacteraceae; genus Fusibacter_D. The sequence goes on from JAIOSU010000182.1 coordinate 60, forward strand.
GAGATTGATGAATTTGCGAAAGAGATAAGGTGAGAAAATGGAAAAGCTAAGAGTCGAAGACTCTTAGCTTTTCTTTTAGTTCTCTCTTAATTTGTAAATTTTTCCTTGATAATCAATCAAGTAGAGCTCAGAATCTGCATCGATGCCAAACGATGAAATCATTAGTTCAGTGTCTAAGAGTTCGTGGTTATCTGGTGTTTGATCGGCGTCGAGCCACAATCCCCAAATTTTTCCGGAGATGAAGTCACCGTAAATATACGTTCCATAGAGACTCGGATTTTCAGAACCGTAATATGTGTAGCCACCTGTGATGGATTTTCCGATGGGGTGCTCATAGGTCCAAATTGGTGCTATGAATGTGGATTTGTCTACACTTGATTGTGTGTAATCCAGAGTACCCTCCATGATGTTCCAACCGTAGTTGCCACCGTTTTCTATGAGGTTGATTTCCTCCATCTTATTTTGACCGACATCTGCTGTAATAAGAAGTGCTCTCAACTCATCAAAACTGAAACGCCAAGGGTTTCGTAGTCCGTAGGCATAAACTTCCCTCAAGTTTTCACTCTCCCCATTATTGAAAGGATTATCTTCGGGAATGGCGTAAGCGAGTTCTCCTTCGGTGTTGTCAACATCAATCCGTAGAATCTTACCAAGGTAACTGCCAGTATCTTGGGCGTTGTTCATTGGATCACCACTGGAACCTCCATCACCACTAGCTATATAAAGATAGCCGTCTGGTCCAAAAGCAATGTGTCCACCATTGTGGTTGGAGTAGGGTTGATTATAGGTGAGTAAAATGGTCTCACTATCGGGCATGCCTTCAGTCATTCTAGAAATGACACTTCCTTCTTGGTCTGTGTAGTAAACGAAGTATAAGCCATTCTCGGAATATTTCGGGTGAAATGCCAATCCTAATAGACCTTTTTCGTTGCCATTTAGACTGATACGGTCACTTAGATCCACAAATACATCTACTGAATCAGGTGGTGAATCCTTGTCAAAGACTTTAATTTTTCCAGTTTTTTCAACCACATAGACTTTGTTTGGGTTTTTGCCGTCATGGGTGAGGTACAGAGGTTGATCAAATGAAAGTGATGGGAATGCATCCACTATTGAATACCCAACTGGTGAAAAAGGGTTCTCGTAGAGTATTTCCAAAGGTGATTTTTCAACCATTGGTTCTTCTACAGTTTCCTCAGTAGGTTCCACTACAGTTTCGTCTGTAGGCTCTACAGCAGGTACTTCAACGGGTGGTTCTTCATCATATGGGTCAGGTCCAGCCACAGGTGAACAGGATACTAACAATAAACTTATCATCATGATAATTATAATTTTCATAAAAACCTCCTTTAATATACTCATATTTACCCGAATTTCAATAAAAAATCAAAGTAATGTATAAAAAACCGGGTATAAATCGAAATGCCATAAAAAGCTATTGTTTATAAAGGAGCGGTGATTAAAGTGAACGAAGAGCATGAGAAAAGAGTATCCAAGCAAGAATTGGCAAAAAAATTAAAGAAGGCCGAAAGAGAAGCCAGGAAAAAAGCGATAAAAGAAAGGCCATCATTTAAAGGTCTTCAGATTAGACCGACAGTATCTCTTTTTGATGAAGCTGGCAAACGAGAACCTGGTGAAAGCAATTGGTCGGGTTACGGTTTCGACATTCATCCACAGGTCACCATTTTTTCTGCGATATTCTTAATATTTTTCATTGTTGTCACACTAGTTTTTCCCACAGACACTGAGCGAATATTTCAAAATATGATGGATTCCATTACAAAAAATGCTGGATGGTTCTTAATTCTATCAGCGAATATATTTATTGTAGCAGCGCTATATTTTGCTTTTGGAAGATTTGGAAATATAAAAATTGGTGGGAGTGATGCACAGCCCGAATTCAGTAAATTCGGATGGTTTGCAATGCTTTTGAGTGCAGGTATGGGAATCGGACTGTTATTTTGGAGCGTAGCTGAACCTGTTATGCATTTGGGTACTCCACCACCGATATTTGGTGATATATCATCTAATTCTGCAGAAGCCGCACAAGCCGCAATGGCCACCACATTTTTCCACTGGGGAATTCATCCGTGGGCGATTTATGCCATTGTAGGTTTGGGTCTGGCATTTTTTGCATACAACGAAGGGCTTCCTTTGACAATCAGATCCATATTTTATGCGATTATTGGTAATAGAATTTACGGCTTTTGGGGAAACTTGATTGATGTTCTTTCTGTTTTAGCTACACTTACTGGACTTGCAACTTCTCTAGGTCTTGGAGTAACCCAGATTAATGCTGGACTCAACTATCTTTTTGGTGTTGTCATCAGTGTGACGGTACAAATCATATTAATTGTCGGAATCACTTCACTCGCAACTGGATCAGTAGTTCTTGGACTTGATGGTGGGGTAAAAAGACTTAGCGAGATCAATATGGTTTTAGCCGGTATTTTCATGTTGTTCATACTTTTCGCCGGTCCAACCATTTATATTCTTAGTGGATTTACACAGAATATTGGATTTTACCTATCCAATATAACTGAACTCAGTTTATGGACTGAAACCTTCAGGGATACCAACTGGCAAGGTGGATGGACCATTTTCTATTGGGCATGGTGGATCTCATGGTCACCGTTTGTTGGAATGTTCATCGCAAGAATATCAAAAGGTCGTTCAGTTAGAGAATTTATCTTAAGCGTGATGCTGATTCCAACAATATTATCTTTCTTTTGGATGTCCATTTTTGGAGGAACAGCAATTTTTCAACAAACAAGAGGAATAGGTGATTTGGTGTCTATTGTTAACACAGATGTTTCGATAGCTTTGTTCGCCATGCTTGAAAATTTGCCTTGGACACAATTTTTATCTGCAATAGGGATTATTCTTGTGACAGTATTCTTTGTGACATCTTCTGATTCAGGATCACTTGTCGTAGATCATTTGACTTCAGGAGGCAAATTGGATTCTCCCGTTCCCCAAAGGATTTTTTGGGCTGTAATGGAAGGCGTGGTTGCGGCAACACTACTTGTTGGCGGGGGACTTACAGCACTTCAAACGGCCTCAGTAATAACAGGTTTACCATTTGCAATTATTTTGCTGATGATGATCTATTCCTTATATGCTGGGTTGAAACAAGAATATGATGTGGAAGAAATCGTCAGAAGAAAATTAAGACAAGTGGAGGATGAACATGTTATTGGAGAGGTTATTGCCTCTGTTGTTCATGATGATGCACTAATAGAGGATAAAAAATAGATTCTGCGAGTTTGCCTCTATCTTCTAGGTACCAATTCGTACCTGTCCCCAATTAGCAACTCCTATGTTATAATGATAGTAACATATACGAGGAGGCACTTCATGAGTAAAAGTTTAGTATTGGCAGAAAAACCGTCCGTCGGTAGAGATATAGCACGAGTATTACAATGCAATCAAAATGGAAACGGATATTTTGAAGGCTCAAAATATATTGTCACATGGGCACTCGGTCACTTGGTGACACTGGCAGATCCGGAATCATATGACTCTAAATATCAGAAATGGAAACTTGAAGATCTGCCGATGCTCCCAGAGCCACTCAATCTAGAAATTATTCCGAACACTAGAAAGCAATATAATACAGTCAAGCAGTTATTGGTAAGAAAAGATGTCGACCAAATTATTATTGCTACAGATGCGGGAAGAGAAGGGGAGCTCGTCGCGAGATGGATACTTGAGAAAAGCAAGGTGAAAAAACCGGTTAAAAGGCTTTGGGTGTCATCAGTCACTGATCAGGCCATCAGAGAAGGATTCAGCAAATTAAGGGATGGCAAAGCGTATGAAAACCTTTACATGTCGGCAAGAGCGAGATCGGAAGCTGATTGGTATGTTGGCATGAACGCCACAAGAGCACTTACCACGAAGTTCAATGCACAGCTGTCATGTGGAAGGGTCCAGACTCCGACACTTGCTATGATTGCCGATCGTGAGGTCGAAATTCAAAAGTTCAGATCACAACAGTTTTATGGAATCACTGCAATGGCAAAGGGCATCCATATGACCTGGACAGATTCCAAGAGCCAATCCACTAGATCCTTTGACAAAGACCGTGTTGAAAATATCTTAAGTACACTTAAAGGTCAGACTCTCAAAATCACTGAAATAGAAAAGCAGAACAAGAAATCATATTCACCAGGTTTATATGACCTCACAGAACTTCAACGTGAGGCAAACAAACGTTATGGTTTTTCAGCAAAGCAGACCTTGAACGCCATGCAAAAGCTCTATGAGGAGCATAAGATTTTGACCTACCCAAGAACGGACTCGAGATTCATTTCAAGAGATATCGTACCGACACTCAAAGATAGGATTAGGGCATGTGGAACAGGTGAGTTCGGGCCACTTGCAGGACAAATCCTGAGATCACAATTAGCAACCAACAAATCTTTTGTGGACGATACCAAAGTATCGGATCACCATGCCATCATACCGACTGAACAAGTCGTCATGCTTAACCGCTTATCTGCGGATGAGAGAAAAATATATGACCTGGTAGTGAAGCGATTCTTGGCAGTATTGCTTCCACCGTTTGAATACGAACAGACAAAGATAGTAGCCCAAATGGGTGGTGAGACATTCAAAGCTAAAGGTAAGAGGGTAATCCACATAGGATGGAAAGCGGCATACAATAATTCGTTCGATGACGATGACCATTCAGATGAGCTCAAGGATCAGAGTTTACCACTCCTTGTAAAAGGTGACTTACTGGAATGTGCGGGTCTCAAAATGACAACAGGATCCACTCAACCACCGGCTTACCACACCGAGGGGACACTACTCACGGCTATGGAAAAGCCGAACAAGAACATGAGCTGTGGCATCGGAACCGTTGCAACGAGAGCGGACATCATAGAAAAATTGATCAATTCATTCTTGATAGAGAAAAAAGGGCAACACCTTCATATCACATCCAAAGGCAAGCAACTTTTGGAACTTGTTCCAAAGGAACTTAAAACTCCAGAACTTACTGCTGAATGGGAAACCAAGCTGGAACTCATTGCATCAGGTAATTTAAAAAAAGAGAGTTTTATGAAGGAAATAAAAAATTACACCAAATCTTCAGTCTCTGAAATTAAAAGTAGTACTACACAGTTCAAACATGACAATCTTTCAAGAGAAAAATGTCCAGATTGTGGAAAGTTCCTTTTGGAGGTCAATGGTAAGAAAGGAAAGATGTTGGTTTGCCAAGATAGAGAATGTGGCTATCGCAAATCCCTTGCCATTGTTACAAATGCTAGATGTCCAGTTTGTCATAAAAAGCTGGAACTCAGAGGAGAAGGCGAAAACAAAACGTTCTTCTGCAAATGTGGTCATAGGGAAAAACTAGAAGCTTTCAACAACAGAAGGAAAGAGGCAAGTGCCAAAGGCAGCGCTAAGGATGTTCAGAAGTTCCTTGAAGAACAGAAAAAAGAGTCCACATATGAATCGCCGATGGCAGAAGCACTCTGCAAATTAAAATTGAAATAAACTTTGTGAAAGCTGTTGTTAGCAATTTTTTTTAGTGGGTATATACTCCTTGAATAAAGGAGGGTACATATGAAAACCTATAATGGAAAAGAATTGTTGTCATTGCTCGTAGAATCCGAGAAAAAGGTTGCACAGCTTTATCATGAATTATCAGGTCAAGTGTCACATCCTAAAGCAAAAGCAGTTTTCGAAAAATTGGCAAAAGATGAAGAGCGGCATGAAGAAATTTACACTGCATTGATGAACCGATTCGAAGGAGATCTTTCAGTTGAAGTGGACGATGAAGTGCATGAGTTTCTCGAGTCGCTTGTAAAGTTCAGTTATTTCAGAAACGATGCAGTGAAAAAGAGATTTGTCAAAGAAGATGCCCTTGTAGTTGCAGAAAAAATTGAGAGGGACACATTGATACTGGTACAAGAACTGCAATCTTTGTATCCTAAAATTGCTCCAGAAGAGATTGAAGTCGTGCTTAAAGAAGAAAAGAAACACCTTAATTTTGTTTTGAGAACACTTGAAAATCAGATGTATCCTACATTGGGACTTTAAAAAAAATTCAATCTTGTCGCTTTCCGCATCCGTGGGAAGCGACTTTTTTTGACTGAATTACTAAATGTAAAATTCAATTGTTTGTATTTTTAATATAAATTAATTAATTTGTTACTTTTTGTTAGTTTTTGTTCCTCTTGTATTATAATTAACATAACCAAATATAAAAGGGGGTTTCAAAATGAAGAAAAAGAAGATGCAACTGACTACTAAAATTTTATTAGGACTTATTTTAGGTATCATTGTAGGTATGTTGCTTCAAGGAGCACCGGAAATTGCCCAAACGTATATCAAACCGTTTGGTACATTATTCCTCAACTTGATCAAAATGATCATCGTTCCACTTGTTTTCTCATCATTGGTCGTAGGGGCGGCTAGTATCGGAGATCCAAAATCACTTGGTCGTATCGGCGGAAAAACATTAGCCTACTACCTGGTCACAACAGCATTCGCTGTAACAGTTGGACTTTTGCTCGCTACAATTTTGCAGCCAGGCGCAGGTTTATCAATTCCTGTGGATGCCACTGCTGAAGCGGCTGAAGTGCCATCCATCATTACAACATTACTCAATATGGTTCCTTCGAATCCATTAAAAGGTCTTGTTGACGGCAATATTCTTCAGGTCATTGTATTTGCCCTCTTCCTTGGAATTGGCTCAACAGCATTACCTGAAAATGTTTCAAAGCCTTTCATCAGTTTCTTTGACAGCCTTGCTGAAATTATGTATAAAATCACTGCATTTGTTATGATGTTGGCACCAATCGGTGTATTCGCATTGATCGTCCCAGTAGTTTCCTCTTACGGACTAGATGTACTGAAACCACTCAGTATGGTAATCTTTGCGGTTTATGTGGGTTGCGTGATTCATGCAGTACTAGTATATTCATCAGCAGTTAAAATATTTGCAAAAATGAGCCCAATCAGGTTCTTCAAAGGGATCGCACCTGCAGCTGTAACAGCATTCAGTACATCCAGCTCAGCAGGGACACTCCCTGTAACGATCCGTAGCTCAAGAGACAACCTTGGTGTGTCTGAGAAAATCGCATCATTTGTTCTACCACTTGGCGCAACAATCAATATGGATGGAACTGCACTTTATCAAGGTGTCTGTGCACTATTCCTTGCCCAAGTTTATGGCATCGATCTATCAATAGGACAAATGGTGACAATCATCATTACTGCAACACTTGGATCAATCGGTACAGCAGGCGTACCAGGAGCAGGATTCATTATGCTCACACTTGTGCTTCAATCAGTTGGCTTGCCACTTGAAGGACTTGTGCTCATCGCTGGTATCGACCGTATACTCGATATGGCCAGAACTTCAGTCAATGTTATCGGCGATGCTTCTTGTGCCGTTGTTGTTGCAGCAAGTGAAAATGAACTGGATATCGAGAACGATACAGAACAAGTCGCTCTTGCGTGATTTGTAAAATAACAATATGTCTGAAACCACTCCAAACGGGGTGGTTTTTTATTGTATAAATCACAAGTTGACATCAATGACAAAATGCAATACAATATAAACAAACCGACGTCGGTCTGTTTATGGAGGCGCTAATGGCAAAAACGACTAAGAACAGGGAGCATAAAAAAAGAGAACTTGTTGAGATCGCTGAGAAGCTCTTTATCAACAAGGGTTTCGATGAGACTAATGTCGAGGATATTCTTGTCTCCTCAGGGTTATCCAAAGGAGGTTTCTATCATTATTTTAAATCTAAAGATGAAGTTTTGGCAGAAAGCATAAGATATTTCGCTGAAGATTTACTCGAAACCATCAAACCGGTGATTGAAGATATGACATTGAATGCTATTGAAAAACTCAAATTGTTCATATCCAACAAATCGAGTTCACAAGCTTCAAGAAGAGACATCATCCATTATATGGTTATGCTGATGAAATCGGATTTCACATTTTACAAATACAATATCATAATTTCTCAAATGTATATCGAACCTTTGTCCACAATCATAAGGCAAGGTTGTGAAGACGGTCTATTTAATGTGGACCATCCAGTTGAGACAGCTGATATCCTCATTAGAGCAATAACTTCTGTACCGTACAGTTTGTTCTATGATGATTACCAAGGGGATCCGATAAAAACGCAAAAATACAAAGAGGCGCTTGAGGATGTCATCACAAGAACCCTTGGAGTTCAAATACAACTTGATTTGTATGATAGAAAGGTGGAAAGAAGATGACTAACCACATAAGACAGTTCAATGAAATAACACCTGAATACTATAATTTAGCCGGCGGAAAAGCATCTACACTTGCAAAATTAACGCGCGCCAGTTTCCAAGTTCCGGAAGGGTTTGTTATCTTGACCACTGCTTTTGATAACGAAGGTCTAAAAACCGAAGCATGGCAGGAAGTGTCTGATGCGCTTCAGATGATGAGATCAAATGATCCAGCCATAAATTTTGCCGTTCGATCCTCAGCCATAAGTGAAGATTCAATAACCGCATCATTTGCAGGAGCGTTCGAAACCATTTTGAACCAATCGGACGATGACGAAATAAAAGTGGCCATTCAAACTGTTTATGAATCGAGAAATTCAGAACGCGTGAATGCATATACCATCACAAAACAAGTAGAGACCAAACATGACATGGCTATTATTGTTCAGAAAATGATTCCATCAGAAATATCAGGTGTATTGTTTACTGCGGATCCAGTGAGTGGAAGTTTTGAGAGTATGACCGGAAATTATGTGCTGGGTCATGGAGAAAAGCTGGTTTCCGGTGAATCAGATGCAGAAGCCTTTATGCTTTATCGTCCTAAAGGTAAATACGAAGGTCCGGAAACACTGAAAACATACGCAGACCAACTGTACAAACAAGCAACAGCTATCGAGATTCTATTGGGCAGTGGTCAAGATATAGAATGGGCGATTGCAGAGGGGAGACTTCATATTTTGCAGTCTAGGCCGATAACAACACTTTCACCTGGTAACATTAATGAATATGATGTCAACTATACTAACATGGGAAATGAAATCTGGATCAACACCAATATTTCAGAAGCGATTCCAGATGTATACTCACCATTTACATGGTCTATTGGTAAAATACTTGACGAAAGTTTAAATTTTATCCCGGATTACTATATTTTTTCTGGCAATATCTATGGCAGACCCTATATGAACATCAGTAGACGTATAAATGTCATTAAATCAATACTTGGACCATTTTCTAAAGGTGCACAGAAAATGATATTTGATCTTTACGGTGAATTGCCCAAAGGAATGAACATACCGAATCATCCGATGGGTAGAAGTGAAACACTTAAAATGATGGTCCCAAAAGCATTAAGCATTGGTAAAGCATCGCGAAATGCTTCAAAGACATTAAAACCTTTTTTTAATGGAACCCCTGAATGGCATAAGCAAATGAAACTTAAGTTGGAAAATGCAGAAAGCCCCGAGAAATTACTGAATCTATGGTTAGAGGAGCTCAAACCCTATGTTTTGAAGGCTTGGCTAAGCGCCGGCGCTGCAGCCATAGGCATACCGAAAATCACGGCTCTGAATAAGAAACTCACTAAAATGGTCGGTCCGGAGGACTGTAGCATATTAATGTCTAATCTGAGAGGCAATCAGGAACTGGAAAGCCTTGGACCAGTGACCGGTATTTCAAAAGTCCTATCAGGTGAGATGACCAATGATCAATATACACTGAAATATGGTCATCGCGGGGCACATGAATATGAACTCAGTTTGCCGGTGGACGCAGAAAATCCAAAATGGATTGAACATCAGGTGAGGGAATATGAAGCACTTGACATAGATGTCGAGTTGCTGCTCAATAATCAGCGCAAAAAATTTGATGATGCGTTTGTTAGGTTTATTGAACGATATCCCAACAAGATCATGTGGCTTAAGAAGCAACTGAAAGATGCGTCTGAATCAGCAGGTTTAAGAGAAAGAGGCCGTTCGGAGTTTGTGAGGGTCTATAGGTTGATCAGGTTGTTCGCTCTTAGGGCAGGGCAGTTTTATAGTCTTGGTGATGATGTATTCTTGCTTTACATCGATGAAGTGGAGAGCATGCTTTTAAGTGGAGAATTCAATAAAGAGATTATTCCTCTTAGGCATAAGAATTATGAAAAGTACAAGAGTTTACCTGCATTTCCAGCAGTGATTAAGGGTAGGTTCAATCCAGAAGCATGGGCAAATGATCCGAATCGACGAATTGATTATTTTGAAGCCTCAATGCCAGTTGAAGATATGGACGAAACTGATCTGTTTACTGGGCATCCCGGAGCTTCGGGACGTGTAAAAGGACTTGTCAGGGTCATTGACCGATTTGAAGACGCTCACCATTTAATGGCGGGTGAAATTTTAGTGACATCTACAACTAACATCGGATGGACACCGATTTTTCCAAAAGCTTCCGCAATCATCACAGATATTGGTGCACCACTTTCCCATGCGGCAATTGTGGCGAGAGAACTGGGTATTCCCGCTGTCGTCGGGTGCGGCAATGCCACTATCAAACTCAAAACTGGTGACAAAGTGAAAGTGGATGGTGGACAAGGTACAGTGGAAATACTATAATTAGGAACAAATCAGCATTTACCGCTACTAATGTATGCGAGGAGAATACTATGGGAAGATTGGTCATCATTGAAGATGTTGAAGTTTTAAAATTGAGACTAGAGAAAGCACTTGAGGATAATGGAATCATAGGATTTGATACAATATGTAACCATCAAGTCAGAACTTTAAGATCAAATATAGTATTCAAGGAAGCTTTACTGGTGATCATTGATCTTGACAATCAAGATCTTGATCTCAAGGTTGCTGTTGAGACTATCAGAGAGCATTCATTTCAGAATAATATACCGATTATGGTGCTGAGTGGAAACTCGGATTTGACTACACTCAACAGGGCAATTGCATTGGGATGTACAGATTTCATACTTAAACCTTTTTCCAACGAAACTTTTATCAGAAAAGTGGTCCTCAATTTGTCAAAAATGGATCCAAGTCAGATAAAAATCGGAAAAGAAGCGAGAGTTCAGCACGAGGAAGAGGGCATTCACATGTTGAAATGGAACACAGCATTTGAGATTGGGGTCCAGTCAATAGATGATGATCATAAAAAAATCATTGAACATTTCGAGAAGTTATATTTACTGATGAAGAGTGGTCAAGGTCATGCTTATTATCCTGAATTTCTTGCATTTCTTGAAGACTATGTGGATACCCACTTTGAACGAGAAGAGGCACTACAAAGAGAAATTGAATACGATGGTTATGATGAGCATCTTCATCTTCATAATGAGTTCAAATTGAAAATAAAAGAGTTGATATCGGCACATGGTACAGAAGAGGCAACTAACAACGATCTCATCAGAATCAATTTGTTTATTAAAGACTGGTTGATTCACCACATATTGCTCACTGACAATAAAATTGGACTATTCATAAGTGCAAAAAAAAGAAGCCATCAGGCAGCTTCAACCGATTGACTCAACATTTCCAACAGATGAGGGGGATCATAGAGGATATGGTCAGGTTTTAGTCTTTTAATGGACTCTTCGTCGAGTATGGTCCATGCAACCATGGCACTTTTTACACCCGCTGCTTTTGCAGCTAAAATATCGTTATCGGTATCTCCGATGAATATGGCTTCGTGA
>JAIOSU010000179.1 GCA_021107455.1 Clostridiales bacterium
TATTTCATAATTTGGTAGCAAACTTAATTGAGTCGTATCCCCTTTATTCATTTTGATTTCTTTTTCATATAATGAAATTTGTAATGGATATGTTTCAACTCTTGAAATAGGAATATTCTCAGTTTGATTGATCGTAAGCTTCGTTAAAACAGGGCTATTATTATTAAAAGTTAATGCATACTTAGAGCTAGATTTAATAGGAATTTGATCATAACTGTATTCATTGGAATTTGAATCTTGTCCTTGTGTAAATGTCGAAATTGTCATTTCGCCGTCAGCAAACGGAACAATTTCAATATTATAATCAGCATTAAATACAATTACTTTCTCGTCTTGTTGATCTCCTTCTAAATAAAATGTGCAGTACTGATTATAGTTTTGATTAAACTCTTCTCCATTATGAAGTACAAATAAAACATTACCTAATTCATCTTTTAGAATAATATCTACTGGACAACCTACTTTCACTTTTTTTAAATCTTGAGTCTTCGCACTTTCTGCAATTGCATACTTTATCAACTGTTCTTGCAAATCTCTTATGTCTAGATTTGAAATCATTCCAAGTTTTGCCGCTGTCATAATCATCAATCGTCTGTCAGAGTCCGATAGGCTAAATGTCGGAGCATCCTGAGCAATACTCATATTATATAAAGTTGTATTACTACCAGCTAACATTTCTAAGAGAGGATCATTATAACTTAAGACTCTTGCCTCATCAACAGATGTAAACAATTCAATTGTCCCATCATTGCTAAAGCTTATATCATTAAAAATTTGTGGATATTTAGATGGTAAATAATAATTCGAGTAAAACAACCAAGCTGGATATTGATCTGCAATATAAGAATACATCCCTTTTGCAAAATCCAAATACTTATTGAATATTTTTGCAGAGCCAATAACTGGACCTAGAGGTGCATCAATAAGTTTGATAAAATCATAAGTCCCTAATAATAAATCAGTAGATTTTGTGGCATATTGATAAACACTATTATTATTTTCATATATTGTAGTAAATGAGTCATACACAATTCTTCCTAATTTTAAATTAGAGTAATCTTTAGACAATTCATAAAAATCATCTGATGTTGAAATAAAACTGATAATATCATTTTGATTTTGAATTAATTCATTGTTATTTTCTACATCACTAAGAGCACTTACAACCGAATTCGCATCAGCATTAGTAACAACATCAACTGCATAAAACATATCTGTTAGTTTTGACACTTTCATGTTATCTAGTACTACATTATAATCATCACTTTGAAATGATTCCCAAACTTTACTTTCCCAAACATTGTCAATTATACTTGCTGTCGCTTCAACACCTGCTTTTAGAGTTAATGGATCAAATTTCACATCAGTTCCTGTATTGACATAGTTATTATATCTATTTGCATATTGTAACATTGTTTTTGAACTTGAATTAATCATTTCTATTGAGCTTGGCGTAAACCACCCTCTTGGTTCACGTAACTTGTCGAGTAAATTATCCTCTTCATCTTCTATGTACTTCTGCAAATAGCCAAGAAATACTATGTCTTCCATCACATCTTGCACTTTTATAGAATCATTAATATCAAATAATACTTGATTACTGTCAGTTATATAGGGAAAAGCAAACTTCTGGTTAACTAGATTTAGGGCATCTGTGTAATCTACCCCCTTGATTCCTAAAGTAGATGCCCAATATTGCAATTCTTTCGCCCAGTCATCTTTTGAACCAGAAGGAAACGGCGGAACAGACTTATCATCAAATAATATAAAATTTTTTGGATATTTTAAATCAATATGATTATTTGAAAAAATCATCGGCTTTTTTATAGTACACATATTTAAATTTTCAAAATTACCTGTTACTACTACATTCTCATTTGGCATTATAAAAGACGTTCCATAAACTAACTTATCATTATATTTTAGCGACCCCGAAACTAATTGCTTCTCATCATCAGGAGCAATCGTAAGATTAATTATTGTACCTGGAAAAGCTGAAATCTTATCAACAGTTATTTGACCATTTTCTGTTGGAAAGACTGTTACATTATGTGCTCTGATATTACTCGAAAAATCAATATTAGGAAGAGTTAACCTTTCCGCAACTTTTAGTGTAGTCTTTTGCGGTTCATATACGTCCTTATACAATATATCTACACCTAGAGTGCTACCACCATTATATCCCCAGGACCATACTGTCCCATCACTCTTTACTGCTACTGTAAACATATTACCACCGCTTATAGCAACAACATTCTCTATCGGTACCAGTCTTGGATGTACTTCTGTACTTGTATTTGATTCAAAGCCAACAAAACTCCAATGAAGTCCATTGGGTAACATACCTTCAGTATATCCAACACCAAGTTCACCATGATGATTTGATCCCCATCCCCATAAAGTCCCATCTGATTTAATTGCGAAATGATGTGAATTTCCTGAGCCTACTGCTACAACATTCTCAATATGGATCTGTTTAGGTACTAATGATCTTGTAACATAATTATTTGTGTACATGCGATAACTTTGAAAATATCCAGCCTGCCATACAGTACCATCCGCTTTTAAAAAAATTGTGCCATCTTGGCCTTTAGATATATCTATAACATTATCAATTTCCACTTTTACAGGTGTATATTGCATATCATAATATCTATTTGGATAATTTATGGTACCAATACCAAGTTGACCTGAATAATTATCGCCCCATGCCCATACATCACCGTTTTCATCAATTGCATAAAAGTTATTAGTCTTACCACCAAATATTTTTTTTATGTTCTCAAGTGGTAACTTTCTTGGATTTGCAGCAGTAATGTTTTTGCTACCATTTTCGATATATGGATCAGTAGCTAACCTTTCTACAACTCCCCAATTCCAAACAGTACCATCATTCTTAAGTGCAATACTTGTAGAACCTCCAACCTCAACATCTATGATATTATCAATTTCAATTTGTTCAGGATGATATACATACTGCTTATATGGATTTGTAGAAATTGCCTGATATCCACCATTAGATCCCCATCCCCAAACTGTACCATCACTTTTTAATGCCAAAGAATGTTCTGCTTCCGTAGCAATATCAATTACATCGTTTAATTCACATTTTGTAGGACTATTAACTGACAGTGATTCTTGATTTCCAAAAGGCATGTTTATTGGGAAATAACCCCAACCCCAAACGTCTCCTTGCTCGTCTACAATACTCGTATTGTAATCATTATTTTGAATTATTATTTCCTTTACACTTTCACCACCATCAGCAAACGATGCTGTATGTATCAAAATAGCCAAACAAATAATTATACTTATTTTTATTTTCCTCATAAATCCCCCTCATCTAATATAATTTTATGATTTAATAATGATTATTATGATTAACGCAAATTATTTTATTGAAAATCACTATTTATTGTAATATTACCATATGTCTGAATATTCAATCAATATATTTAATCTGACAATCCCGAAAAATTAAATGGACCAGTTGATATAAATCACTACTAATGTACTTGTCATTATTCAGAATATGAAATCACCATCCTAAATTAATAGAATGGCGATTTTACAATTCATTATTTATTATTTATTAATCAATTTGTATTTTAATTCCATACTTAAACTCCACAACGAATTGATTACCGTATACTGTTATTTTTTCGATGAGCGTTTTTACAAACTGCCAATCGTATTCCGTCATCTCGCAGGTCTGACCTTTGAGAAAATCTGTTAACTCATCGATTCTCTTTCTGAGGTCGAGACTAGCAGCTTGTTCATTCTGAATGGCATGCTTCTCATCACGAATTTTCCTGATCTGCATTCCAAGCTCATGACCAGAATTCTTAATGCAGACTGATGTGATTAGTTCATGTTGAAGTGCTTTTATCTGACCATCAACCGCAGCAATACAATCAGATTTATTTTCTTCGAGTCTGCTTTTGATATTCTCAGCTAATACCAGCAGTATCCACTCCTTTTCATGAAAGACTGCGTTTATAGCCTCAATTGAATATTCTGCTTGAAAAAATCACCTATTCCGGCGAGGGGGCGGTCCAAATTTCGATTAAAAATACCCACCAGCTCAACACTGGCTATGCTATCTTATATTTTCTTGCTATTTCAGTTAATGTACCATCTTCTCGAATAATCTCTAGTACAACGGCTGTTTTTTCTTCCGGGGTCCAATTTCTTCTTTTTCTACTCATACATATATCATAACTTATTTTTCAGATATTGTGTCCAACTCTATGTGAACATTATAATTGGTGTAAACACTATTGGTTATGTAAGTTGAAAAAATACTCCTTGTATTCTAAATAAGAAAAATTCAAAAAAAAATCTGAACATTTTGTAGCGCCTAGTAAAAACAGAGCTTATAATATAGCTCTGTTTTTGATTATCAACTTTAGGAAATCTTAAGATTATACTCAATTTAACAAGCTGATAATTGAAAGAACAATAGATGTTAATGCAAATAAAATTGAAATTTTCATCCATTTGTTATTTGCCTTTTCTAGCAAATCTTCTTGAATCTTACTTATGATTTTCTCTTGATTCGCAAGTACTTCATTCAATTCCTCTATTTGCTTTGTATGTCTTTTATCCACATCTTCCTGCGCCAGAATTTTTGATTCAAGTATTTTATCCATCTCACCTTGAAGTCTGATTTGCTCAGCATGCATTTTATCCGTTTCAACTTGAATTCTTATCTGCTCAGTATGCATTTTATCTACTTCATCTTGTGCTTTGATTTTCTCATCAAGCATTCTATCCATTTCGCTTTGAAGTTTTAACTGCTCTGAATGCATTTTATCTATTTCTTCTTGAGCAATAATCTTTTCATTATGAGACTTTACGATCTTACTCATTTCCAATTGTTTTCTCATTACATCTTCTTGCTCTTTTAACTGCCTCACTACTAAAATCAATTCTTGCTTAGCGAGCTGAGAAAGTTTTTCTTTAGATGCACCACTTAGCCTTAACTCAAGTTCACGAACAACAGATCTGTTACTTGCGATATTTAAAGTTCCAAGTTTAAACAGATATTTTGTTATCTCCGCTAGTTTAGTCTGAAACTCAAATGATATTTTTTGAGCCTCTGCTCCAGCTTGGACTGCATCGGCAATATTAGAACCAGAAGTTTGTAATCCTTCTATTGCAGATTTTTTCTTGAAAATTCCAGCTGATAGACCACCAGCGCTACTTGCATATTTTTTAGCAGTATCTGCAGCTTCTAGTGCTTTTTCGACACTCTTACTTAGTGCATCTAACTTCTGTACTTGACCTGTAATAATTAAAGGAAGATCTTTATCGCTAATTGTTTCTGAATTACCCACTAGATCATAGCTGATTTCACTCAATACTCTTACCCCCACTTTAATACTTCTGAAATTTCCCCAATAAGTTCGTCGTTATTTTCTTCAATCTCTGTTTTTAATGAACTAATATTCTCCAATGACTTTTTATTCGCTTCATATGACTTCATAAAGTAGATTGTTGTCTCTTCAATTTTATCGTATGCTTCATTAATAGTTTTCTCTGTTGTTTCAGCACTCATCCACATATCAGCTTGTTTGTAAAAGACTTTGGAATTTGTAAGGCTTAACATTTCATTATACAACTCTATTCTCTGATTTCGTTTCAATCCTTTCTTTACTCCCATTCCTACATCTGTTCCCACTGCAATTGTAAATCGTCCTACACCAACAAAATTAACTCTTAAAATCATATTAGACAAGAACGCCGGATTAATGCCTCCAGACTTTACTGCTGATCTTATAGCAGCATCAGCAACATCCATTGCTGTAAAAGTTCCAGTTGCAATGGTCATCATCCTTACAATCGTCCTATTTCTAAATGGCAATACATTCTTCCATTCAATTTGAGTTAAATCATTTTTGTCTTTTAGTTCTTGAATAAATCGTCTGATAAAGTAAAAACTTCTTACTATGATTTCATTTAACACAACAGGCATAGCTTGTCTTTTTACTTCATGCGTTATAGCCATTTCAGTTCTTGCATCCATTTTACTGGAGCGACCTTCAAATAATGCGTTAAATGCACCCAAATCTAGTTTACCTTTACCCTCACCAAATCCTTTTTGATACGCTTTTGCAAGTTTTTGAGGAAACTCTGTATCCTTAATAATAGGTAGAGCCGATAATTCTTTTAATGTCGAAATAATGGAACCTGGTACACCCATTCCGCCACCTGCAGTTTTCTTGCTACCAGCCATATCACTTAATAGATGACCTTTTCTATTTCTTGCAACATTGAAGCACCAGTTTATTATTCCTGCTGAAACTTTTGCTGCTGGGGTTTTTCCTTCTAATTTTCCATTATCATCTACAGTAATTGGGAGTCTTATTAACTCACCTTCGCTATTAGAATATATTGTTTTCTTAGTAAATTGAGCAATTATACAACATATTAAACCTACTATTGTTGGATGATGACAAAAATCATCTAAATGATGAGACTTTGCGGTTATACCAATGCCCTTTCCTTTCCAAGTATTATCCCCTGGAAGTTTATACTTTCCCTCTAAAAAAGCTACTGCTTCTTGCAAACTTTTTCCTTTATACTTGGGGTCTTTGTTAGCAAACGCTTCAATCTTCCTATTCATCTTCTCATTGCTTATATCTTTTGCAGTTGCGAAATCCCATTCACCAACAATAAATATATCTATAAGCCCTGCAATTATTCCACTGGAAACTGCTATAGCATAATCAAGACCGTCAGCGTGATTAGTTAACCTGTCAATTTCCACATTCAAATCATCAACGGTTTTAGATATCTTTGCAAGTTGATGATCTATATCAAGTATTGAATCTTCTATTATTTGATTTCTCGTATCTAGCACTTCAATATATTTATCACATGGTATGATTTCAAATTCAACTTCAAAGTCATCACATACATTTTTCAAACAAACGATATTGTCCATACTTCTCCCCCCAAATACTAGAATTGAACATAAAAAAACTATTATTATTTAGCTAATAACAATGATTTTCCAAAAAAACAAAAAATTACATGAAATTCATACATTATTATTATAACTTATATTGCAACATAACTCTATTTAAAAATTGAGCATAAAGCTCTACCGCTTATGCTCAATCATTTATTACTTGAAATAATGATTTAATTCATCCTATTCCCCTCATAAACACTCTTCCAATCCTCAAATAACAGATTATCCCAAATCACACCATTAAATGATTTGTAGGACACAACGATGGCTTTAAACGTCTTTATGATATGATTTTCTTCGAGTTCAAACCCAGAATCGTGGCCGTATGTTTTTCCTGGCACTAAATTAATATCATTATAATTAACCAGCTTAACATAAGCGCCCTCTGTAAAGTTGATTCTGCCTTTAATCTTCATGGGCAGTTTGTTATCATCCCAGGCCACAAAAGCAACAACCCCATTTTCTATATCAAGAGTCAAATCGTTTTTGAGTATCGCTTTTAAGGATCCATTAGAATAACTCTATCATAAAAGTCTCAATATTTACTGTGCAAATTGAACAATTCTAAAATTTCAAAAGTTATGCACCCGACTGTTGTCCTTTCAATCTGCACAAGCAAGATTAGATTCAAGTGTTTAAATAACCATTTCTTCTGATTGAAATTGCTTCTATGGCCAAATTGCGATTAACCCAATTTATGATAAAATTGAATCCGTTTCATTCAAGAAGATAATTATATATTGATCCATTAGCTAATATCTTGTCCTAAGTAATTTAAGCAAAGATTTAAGTTCATTATACGTTCAAGAACACATGTTCTTTTTGGTCAAATAATGATATAATTACCATAAAAACGGAGGTAGAGATGCTTAATAATCAATTTGAAATAACAAGCAAAAAAAGAGTCCAGACGCTTTACCGGGTATCCACAAAGAAACAAGTCATTAGCGATGATCTTCCGCTACAGAAAAATGCGTGTAGGAACTTTATCGAGAATAAAGGTTGGAAGCTCATCAAGGAATACACTGAACTAGGTATATCTGGTTATAAGATATCCGCTGCCAGTAGAGACCAATTGCAGCTATTGATTCAAGATGCGGAAAATGGATTGTTTGATATTTTACTGGTTTTTATGTTTGATCGACTGGGCCGAAAAGGTGATGAGTCCCCTCAGATTCTTCAAAGGTTTATTGACCTTGGTATTGAAGTTTGGTCAGTAAATGAAGGACAGCAGAGAATAGATCAGCATGTTGACAAACTAAACAACTATATCCGTTTTTGGCAAGCAGAAGGTGAAAGTTTAAAGACCTCTCAACGTGTTATGGAAAGTCATGTTCAAATGGTTAAGCAAGGCATTTATAGAGGTGGATCTGCTCCTTACGGCTATGAGTTAATAGCATCCGATGTTTATAATCGTAAAAACATAAATCTTCGTAAAATGATTCAAAACCCAGCAGAAGCACAAGTCGTTAAGGACATCTATAGATTGGCTTACGAGGAAGGATATGGCGGTGCTAGAATTTCAACTTGGTTAAATGAACATAATATCCCCTCCAGAAAGGGCAACGGTTGGCGTGCCGCTATTGTAAATAAAATCCTCAGAAACCCTATTTACAAGGGTTATTTGACTTTTAATAAAACGTCAGCAACCAATGACAAACATTTAATGAATCCAACCGATCAATGGGTTTTATCTGAGCATCAAAACCCAGAATGGACAATTATTGATGAGGATCTATGGAATGAACTTCAGGAAATGAGAAGAGCTAAGAATCCTAAGCTTAATAAAATGCTATCAGAAAATATTGATATTGAGGTAAAATATGCTTTCGATAAAGGCATAACGAAAAGTCCACTTCTATTTGTCTCTATGATCAAATGTGGACATTGTGGACACCCACTTACAACAACTTATCAACAAAAAAAATACATCGCTAAAAGTGGAAAGATTACTTTAACAAAAAAAGCGCTTTATCGTTGCTCAGGAAAAACACAAAGTGTTGCCAAATGTTATGGACAAACCATTTACAATAAAAAGCGACTTGAAAGTGCAATTCTGAGAGAAGTTTTTGAATATATCCGTCAACTAAAGCATATAAATCTCGATCAAGAAATCATCAACCTGAATGGTGAGCATTTTGACCGCGATCTAAATGCTTTGAATGAAAACCAAGAATTACTACTGAAATCCAATATCGAGTTGGATACATTGACAAGTGAAATAACAAAATCACTAACAGGAAATAGTCCTTTTGAACCTGAAGTTCTTGCTGACCTGATTTCCAAAAAAAAGGGTGAAGTCTCACGATACAAAATTGAAGTTGATAGGCTCAAGAAAATTCTCGATGAAAAAGAGATTGAAACATCGGATTTGATTGAACTTCAAAGTAGCATACCCGCTTGGCGCGAAGTATATGAAGCGGCTACCATTGATAAACAGAAGATGATGTTGTCTAAAATCATTGACATCATTAGAGTTTTCAAGGGTCACGTGGAAATTGATATTAATTTTTCTATTCACGAGTTTATAAAAAGCTCGTCTAAATTGGGGTCGTGTAACAGACTCCAGTGGGAGAGTACCAGACTGGCAGTCTGGGTGTCGAGGGTTCGAGTCCCTTTATCTCCACCAATTAAAAAAACACCTTGTAACGACTAGTTACAGGGTGTTTTTTTGATGTTTAGGACCGTTTCAACTCTTTTGGGATTATTTTGGATCCGTCGTGTTTTCTTTTCTTCATACATTTGACTATCTGCTGCAGAGACCAAATCATCTACTGTATTTCCGTTTTCAGGATATAGAGCCACACCAAAGCTGGCAATGATATTTAAATGGTGTCCATTGATATTGAAGGTCTCGGATAGTTGGGTTCTTAATTTTTCCAATTGTTTTGAAATCTGATCGGGAGTCAGGTTATCTATCAGAATTAAAAATTCATCTCCACCAATGCGAGAGACATATCCGTCAAAAACAAGTGCTGATTTCAAACGATTAGCCACAGCATTGAGCAAATTATCTCCAGTTTCATGACCGTAGGTATCATTGACCTGCTTAAACTGATCTAAGTCAATATAGACTAGTGCAAAAGACTGTTCGTATCCATTTTTTGTTTTTTGGGGGTCTAATCGGCAATTTATCTCATCATACATGAATTTTCGGTTATAGAGCCCCGTTAGAGAGTCAGTGTTTAGAAGAACTTTGAGACTGTTCAGTGCTTCTTCTTCCACTCGTATGTCCCTATACATCGCAAAAAAACCTCTTACTTCTCCGCCAATGAGCACTGGACAGCCGACAGCTTCTACATCAAGCAAAGAACCATCTTTATGATGACGTTTGGTTTTTGCTATCATGGTTTGATTGCTTAAAATTACAGATTTGAATAAACTTGCTTCCTTTTCAAATGTTTTGGGAACAACCAATTGATTGATGTGCGCTCTAATAGCTTCAGATCGTGTATAGCCAAAAAGTTCTTCAAATTTAGCATTGATATCAAGTACTGTTTCATTCACATCTAAAATAGCCGTAGGAAATAGAGACCGATTAAAAAGTTGTTCAAGAAATTCTTCTTTTTCGTGGAGCAATTTTTCAGTCTGCTTAGCTTGGGTGATGTCTTGATAAATGACATAGTTGCCATTCGTCCGTTTATCAATAATTACTGGGTATGCAACCACGTGAACATCTATTTTTTGTTGGTCCTTAGTTTGGCGCTCGACGTTTACTTCCACCCGTTCTTGAGCAAGTACTCTTTGAAAAAGATCCTCAGCTTGTTCAAGATCTTTGTTGGGCACAATTAAAGAATCAATATTACGACCGATGCTTTCGATCCTTGTATATCCAAATAAATCTGAAAATGAATTGTTAGTGTCCACTATTTTTCCAGTGTTGTCAAGAATCACAATCGCAGATGGTGAATTGTTGAACAATTCACGATTATAGGCAGAAATAAAAGTGATTTCATCATAGAGGGATTGGTCGTCTACTGATTTAAACTCTATGAGGTAGATCTTTTCTAACTCATTTAGAGGTAAAAGTGATACTTCAAGAAGCAAGGTGTTACCTACTAAATCAGGTATGCTCTTGTGTTGGGTAGGTACTCCTTCATTCAAAATTTCCTCAACAAGTTGACGCAAAGGTGGATACTGTTGAGCTGCATTAAGGTCTGTAATTTTTAACAGATCCAACAAAGACTTGTTGCAGTCAATGAGTGACAGAGGACTCGATATGATCACTGGGCTTTTAATGTTATCAAATATTTTTTGATAAAGATATAGATCCATTCAAGGACTCCTTCGAAATAGTAGTTTGCTTGGTTATATTGTGTCCGATGGTTAAATCTGTTGAGTTTATATAGTATTTTTATTATCTTAACACATTTTCCAACTCATACTCAACTTATATTCGATACACAATTTCCCGATTTTAACCATTACTTTGTAAATAGCAAGCTATTGCCTTAACTACTACTTGAGAATTGAATGTAAATTTAAACCTGAATGGCATCACAGCCGAGTGTTCTTGTAACTGAGTGAAGAATAACCTGTTCCAAAATCACACCTTACATTTAGTCGCGTCGTTGATAGGATGTGTGAAGCAAATGATGTGCTTTGTGGCTATTTGGTGCATCCAAATACGTTTCATAAAGCTTCATGACAGATGGGTTATGGTGCGACTTCCTATAGTGCAGAATATTTGAATCCTCATGGTAAAGTGCTTTAGCTCTTTCCACGCGTAAGTCGATATGCATTTTAGCTTTCGCATCCACGATGGGCTGACCACCACCATTTACACAACCACCAGGGCATGCCATGAGTTCAATAAAATGATAATCACTCAGCTCACCTTTCGCCAATTTGTCCATGACGAAGTGCATGTTTTTACCACCATGTGCCACAGCAATTTTTGCCGTGAAATCTGGTGTCACTTGTACCTTTGCTTCTTTAACACCTTGTATGCCACGAACGACGGTGTATTCGATTTCCTTGAGATCATTTCCATTTATTATATCTGCAACCGTTCTAAGTGCTGCTTCCATAACGCCACCAGTTGCACCGAATATAACGGCAGCTCCTGTTGAATCCCCGTAGAAATCGTCGAATTTTTCATCATTTAGATACTTAAAGTCAATACCCGCTTTTTTAATCAAACGTCCAAGTTCACGCGTAGTGATGCTAAAGTCCACATCTCTGATGCCATCGACTTCAAGCTCTTGCCGCTCAACCTCAAATTTCTTAGCGGTGCAAGGCATGACGGAAACCACGATCATTTTAGCGGGGTCTATGCCTTTAATTTCAGCAAAATGGCTTTTTAAAAGTGCACCCATCATGTTTTGAGGAGATTTACAACTTGACATATGCGGCAATAATTCTGGATAAAAGGTTTCAGCATATTTGACCCAACCTGGTGAGCAGCTAGTAATCATTGGTAAGTGTGCACCAGCACGTATGCGGTTAAGCAGTTCTGTGCCTTCTTCCATGATGCACACGTCAGCAGCAAAATCGGTGTCAAACACATAATCAAACCCGAGTCTTTTCAACGAAGCGACCATTTTACCAGTAACAGGTGTGCCCATGGGCAGACCGAAAACTTCACCCAGTGCTGCTCTCACTGCGGGAGCTGTCTGAACCACAACTGTAAAAGTGGGGTCATCAAGTGCAAGTTGCACTTCGCTTAAATAATCCCGTTCTTTAAGTGCACCCACCGGGCAATTGACGATACACTGTCCACAGTTGATGCAGGTCGATTCGCTTAATTGGTGTTCATATGCAAGACCGACGTGCATGTCGATACTTCTGCCTATAAAACCAAGTGCACCAATATTTTGTACACCGTTACAAACGGATACACACCTGCCACACAAAATACACTTGGATTGGTCTCTCACGATGGTCGCCGATGACATATCAACTGGTTCTTGATTGAATTTTTTCTTAAAGTGACTGTCTTCGATGCCGTAAATCATCGCTAAACTTTGAAGTTCACAAGATTGAGAACGCACACAAGTGGTACATTCTGCATTGTGATTGGCGATGATCATCTCAAGGATTGTTTTGCGCATTTCCCTAATTTTAGGCGTATTGGTTTTGACCATCATCCCTTCAGCAACGGGAAAACTGCAAGCTGTTTGAACCTTGCCACCACCCGTTTCAACTATACATACCCTACAGGCGCCAGTGGCACTGATGCCTTTGAGATGACACAGCGTCGGCACGATAATCCCCGCTTGTTTAGCGGCATCAAGAATCATCATGTCATCTGGCACGTTTATTTTGACACCATCTATGGTCACATTACAATATTTCATGGCTACCTCCAAGTGCAAATGCATCTTCAAAATAGGTGAAAGCTGTTTTAAATGGCACTGGTTCTGTACGTCCACTACCACATAACGATGCCTCAGACATCATGTCAAGGATGTCTTTATACATCTTAACATCATCAATTGTCGCTGTTTTATGTTTAAACTTACCAAGTAATATTTCAAGTTGTCGATTGCCCTCACGACATGGCACGCATTTGCCACAACTTTCATGTATGAAAAACTGACCCACATTTTCTAGATAATCAAGTATATTGTCATCCTCATCTGCAACGACTATCGCACCTGAACCGACACTCACTTGTTTAGACTTCAGTTCTCGATAAGTAAACTGTGTTTTAAGAGCACTCTCAGGCAAAATCCCACCTGAAGCACCGCCTATTTGTACAAACCCGATGCGTTTGTCACCTTTGACACCCTCTGCAAGCGCGATAATTTCCTCTAACGTCTTGCCAAATGGCACCTCATATACACCCGGTTTATTGACTTTGCCAGATATACTGATGACTTTCGTTCCAGGACAATCCGGTGTCCCGAGGTCTGTAAAATTACTGGTGCCAAATTTCATAATCGCTGTAATCGCAGAAAGTGTTTCCACATTAATCACAAGTGTAGGATAATTCAGATACCCTTCTTGCTTCACATAAGGAGGTTTAGACCGTGGCCTTCCGCTTTTTCCTTCCATACTTTCACACATTGCAAAACCTTCACCGCACACATATGAACCAGCACCTGAAAAAAGTGAAATCTCAAAACTGAATCCTGTGTCCAAAATATTGTCACCCAAGTAGCCCATTTCTTTGCATTTTAAAATCGATGTGCAAATGTGTTCATGCATCCAGTCGTATTCCTCACGGCAATAGATGACACCTTCGTTTGCATTGGCACAATAAGCGACGATAATCATCCCCTCGATTAACTGATAGATGTCTTTCTTAATCAGCTCTCTGTCTTTGAACGTACCAGGTTCGCCCTCATCGGCGTTGCAGATGACAAACTTACGCTCTGCTTTCTCGATTCTTGCCTGCTCAATCTTTCTTCCCGTAGGGTATTCAGCACCACCACGTCCTTGTAAACCCGATTCTTTTACTTCCTCTATTGTCGCAAGTGGTCCCATTTCGATTGCTTTTTTTAACCCACTAAACCCATCAAGACCAATATATGCTTGGATGTCTTTGCCATCGTACTGATCAAAATTGGCTGTGATAAATTTCATGAAATCGCCCCCCTGAGTTCAGATAAGATTTCTTCAACTTTTTCCTTAGTCAAATTGCCATAAACATTTGTCCCAATTTTAATAGCAGGTGAGATATCACAAGCGCCTATACATGGTGTGAGTTTCATAGAAAAAAGCCCATCTGCTGTTGTTTCGCCAGGATTGATTTTGAGTGCGTCCTTAAACCACTTTAGCACTTCATTGAACCCATTTAGCTGGCATACCGTCGTGTTACAAATTTGAATCACATGCTTTCCTTGAGGTTTGTGCGACAAAGCCGCAAAGTAGGTAACGACTTCATAAACTCGAGAAATTGGTATGTCCAAGTGATTTGCAACATACATCGCCACCTCTTCTGAGACATAGTTTTTTGGTTCAACTGATTGGACCTTAAGTAAAATTTGTAACAAGTTTACTGCATCATTTTGATATGCCCCAAGTATGCCGTCAATTACGCGTGTTTCCACCATTCTTGATTCCCCCTCTTGAAATTTGGTTACATGTCGCCGAAATTTCGTTATATTTTTAACGTTTCGTCTCGAAAAATCTTGTTCACATTTCAGTACATAACATTATTATATCTGAACTTTCATCCAAAAAACAAGGGTTAAACCTGCATTAATGAAAAAGACACCTCATCAAGGGGTGTCTTTACACATAACTCTATATAACTTCATCCAACCAGATATCTTTCTTCAAACACTTCTTTAGGCAGAGGTCTACTGAAATAGTATCCCTGAATGGCATCACAGCCGAGTGTCCTAAGAATGTTCAGTTGCTCTTCAGTCTCGACACCTTCAGCAATGGTGAGCAGCCCCATCCCTTTTGCCATTAGGATGATCGCTTTGATGATCAATCGTTCTTCGCTATTTTCTACAATATGGTCAATCAATTCCTTGGCGATCTTCAGTTGATCAATATCAAATCGTTTGATGTAACTCAACGAGGAATAACCCGTTCCGAAATCATCGATGGATATTTGGACCCCTAATCCTGACAAGGCTGTAAAAGTCTCTTCCATCAATGTTCCTGAATTCATGGCACTGTTCTCAGTTATTTCAAAATCGATCCAAGCCGGATCCACAGAGTGTTCCATGAGTTTGATCTGTATATATGGAAAAAAATCTATGCTGTCGAACTGTAGTGGAGACAAATTGATTCCTATCTTCAAGTTAAGCCCGTATGAATTGTTCCAATGAGCAATCTGACCAAATGCTTTGTCGATGACCCATTTCCCGATCTTGATGATATTATCTGTTTCCTCAGCTATTTGTATGAACTCCACCGGTGATACTGATCCCATTTCCGGACTGGTCCATCTCAAAAGAGCTTCAACACCTAAAACGTGTGTGCCTTCAGAGTTCAACTGAGGTTGATAATGAAGCTCAAACTCCTTATCAAAATCTATGGTTTTGAGTAAAAGCTCGATTCGGTTCCTTCTCTCGACATAGGCACCGTGTTGAGCACTGTAGTACATACACTTATAATCAATTTGTGCTTTTTTGGCCTGATACATGGCAAGATCGGCATATTTCACCAATATTTCCCTATCCTGAGAGTCATAAGGATATCTCGCAATCCCAATGCTGACACCGACTTCAAAGACATAATTGTCTATGAAAATACGTTCATTGAACAGTTGCATCAATTGTTTACATATATCTGGCGATTCTTTTTTGCTGTCTTCATCACGATGGATGTGGATTAGTGAAAATTCAT
This sequence comes from Clostridiales bacterium, assembly GCA_021107455.1. Classification (GTDB taxonomy): domain Bacteria; phylum Bacillota; class Clostridia; order Peptostreptococcales; family Acidaminobacteraceae; genus Fusibacter_D. Next base: position 16,229 of record JAIOSU010000179.1, read on the forward strand.
CCCCGCCAATTCTAGCCACAATACGATCTGGAGTTTGCCAATCATTGAATCTTACAGCAAGTGCTTTCAGAACCCTATCCCCCATATCGTGTCCATGGATGTCGTTGATGATCTTGAAATGATCAAGGTCCATATAGTAAATAGAAAATTCAAAACGCTCTCCAGCAATGAGTTCATCCAATTTGTTGATAAAAAATCTTCTATTGTTCATCCCGGTAAGCGGGTCCAAATCTGCGGATTTTTCAAGTTTTTCATTGGCTTTTCTGAGTGCATTGGTTCTGGTTTCAATGATTGCCTCCAATTTTTCATTGAGAAGCCTTTCCTTATCCAGCAAATTCTCATTTCTGATGAAAAGTTGAATATATCCACTGATAAATTCATAGAGCATCATAATGATCATCAATAAAA
>JAIOSU010000273.1 GCA_021107455.1 Clostridiales bacterium
TATACTTTTCTTGCAATTATTAATCCATGCTCGCTTGAACCCAAAATTGATTTGTCTTCACATGTTCGTAAATGAAATTCCATCCACCTTTTAAATTTTTCTTCAGTCAGCCCATTTACAACATCACCAATTACAAACTTCATACCATCAGTAGCCACATGATATAAGATTTCCAATCCATTTTTTACAACTTCTTTTTCGATTGATTCCGGCGTTGTACAATAAAACACCTTGTTTTTCGAATGAAATCCTGTCTCAATATAGTCATCCAACAACTCAAAATCATTGGTAAACATCCCTCTGAATTTTATTATGTTAGAGTATCTATTTACATAAGCAACTGCATATATTCCTTCCTTTTTTAGCACTCTTGTACTTTCTTCCAACGATTTATTTCGTTGTACAGCATCAGTCAAATGATAATATGATCCCAAATTCAATACTACATCAAAACTTTCATCATCAAATTGATTTAAATCTAGAATACTACCGACAAAAATCTCCTTTAGTTCTGAATGATTATTCTGATCTCTTTTTATGTCTTCTACATTTTTTTCAACTAAATCACCTACATAAAGCTGATGTCCTTTATCAGCTAAATAGAATGAGTATATGCCTCCACCGGCACAAGCATCTAAGATTTTCGAATTAGGTTTAATGCTTTTATTCAAATATTCAATCGTAGTTAAAAATTCAATTTGGTTTACATTTTTCCTTTTCAACCTTAAACCTTCATCTATAGAATTGTAAAATTCTTCAACTGATTCACTTTTTATCTCCATTTAATTTCTCCACTCTTTTTTTCGTTTCAGTTAACCTTCTTATACTTACAAATTTATTTGTTTACAATTGCAATTAAAACCATCATTCCGAAGCAATAATAAAAGTAATCTTTTGAAAACTTACTATTAGAAGCAGATTTACGTAGAATGATCCAGAAAAAAAATCCAATTAAAAACATCACGATCGTTGGATAATATAATCCTGTCTCACCATTTGAATGAAATTCGTTAATTCCTAAGTTTCTAAAAAGAAACTCAATTGCAGTCGTTTCATTAAATATTGGTGTGTTTGATATCAACAAAATAAATGTGAGCACATACACTATGATAATTTTTGTTTTAGTTGTCACTGGGAACCTCCGATTTCTTTTTACTTGGGTTTCAGTATCGTCTGACTTACATATCTTTCATTATTCGCAATAATCTTGTATTTACAAACAATTTATCTTTTCCTCTAACTTCAACTGATAATATTCCCGAATCTGTAAGCTCATTTAAATAATTCGATGCTGTTTTACGAGTTACTTGTAGGCCTTGTTCTACGTTACCTATTCTCGTATAAAATTCTGAAAATAAGATATCCACTAGTTCTTTAGAATATATTTTTGGGTGCTTTATTTTAATTTCATTGCTCGTCACATCGATTAAACCATTAATTTCCCTCAGTATTCTTAATGATTCCTCTGAAGTGACTTGAATGCCTTTTAGTATATATAAAATCCATTCTTCCCATTTTCCTTCGTTATGAATATCGTTCAGCAATTTGTAATACTCATCTTTTGTTGAAAGAATATATTTACTGAGATATAAAATTGGAGAATCTAATAGCCCTTTCATAACTAAGAAAAGTTCATTAATTATTCTACCTGTTCTCCCATTCCCATCATAAAATGGATGAATACTCTCAAATTGATAATGGATTACCGCTAGCTTAATTAATGGATCAACTTCATCATCATTATTGATATATATTTCAAGATTTCCTAGTAAATCTCTAATTTTGGTTTCAGTTGAGGGTGGTGTATATACAATCTCGCCAGTTCTATCATTAATTAGTTTTGTTCCACCTTGCGTTCTTATTCCTGATTTACTTCCTTCGATAATTGATTGAATTACTACAATCATATTCGTTGATAGAAATCCATTTTGTTTTATTAATTCTATTCCCTTCCATAGTGCTTCTTTGTAATTTATGACTTCTTTTGCTGCACCATATAAATACTCTGACTTCGACAATGCAGCAAACAACTCATCGTGTGTAGTAATAATGTTTTCAATCTCAGAGCTTTCTTTGGCTTCATTCAATGTAATCGCATTTATCAATATGTTCTTATTAGGTACTATTTCTGAATAACCTTTTAACTCTGCTAGTTTACGATTTGCTTTTGTTGCTTCTCTCAAAATTTCTTTTGTTTCAAGTTCTTTAATTTTTCCTCCAAATTGAGGCGGTAAATATGACAATTGATTACTCATTGCAACCTCCTTGTGGGTAATTTTGTTGATTTTTTACTTATATTTTCAATATATGCGTAATCGTTACTCATGTCAACAACATATGCGTATATTTCATGGTTTTTTACCCATTAAACAGATGAAACCTCCATTTTTTTGTTTCATAACCTATAAATAAGTTTAGGCGTTTTATTTCCCATTGATATTAATGAATCGACTTCAGTATAAATAGTTGCTCCCAATCCCAAATAAAATCCTCTTGCATCTGGACTAGTTATAATTGTAAATTCACTAATACCTAGTTTTTTACATTCTTCAAGAGCATGATTCCATAACATTTTGCCATAGCCTTTTCCAATATACATAGGTTCTATAAATAGATATTCTAACGAGAACTCATCCTCATTTAGCAATAATCCATAAAAGCCGATTATTACATCATCGTCCTTTAAAATATAAGTTGGATTATGTAATATAAACTCTTCTGTAATTAAGTATATTTTTTTGAATTTATCCATAAAATCAGAACTATAGCCCCAATATGATTCTGATCTGATTTCTAGACTAGCCAATACTTCTGTGTCCTTTGGTGATGCGCTTACTATTGTCTTCATTGTTAATCATCTCCTATTATAAAATCAATTTTAATAATTCCTTACTGGCATTTAAAACATTTTTATTCTTTGCCATTATCACATATATGTTATATAATTTGCTTAGTCAGATGGATGAATACCTTGAAAGGATTGAAAACTATGAATCATAACGATTTCAAAATGACACTTTTTGAAGATAAAGAACTCAAAAATGAATACGATAAAATGTCTCCCCTTTATGAATTAAAAAAAGAAATTATCCGACTAAGAATTGAAAAAGGACTATCCCAGAAAGAACTGGCAGATTTAATGGGAACTAAACAATCTGCAATTTCAAGACTCGAAAACGGTTCTTATAATCCGAGTGTAGAATTCTTAAATCGTATAGCTCATACGCTTGGCAAGGAACTTCACATCACTTTTTACTAGCCAGCCTTATTTGTGATGACTGTGTGTTAGATAATGTTGAAATTTAATTTATTGTTCTTTCAATGCTTATTAATTTAAATTTATCAAATGTCATCTTAACAATCCATGGCATCTTATTCTTGATTTTCTCAAATTCACTATATGTGAAAGTCTCGTCATATTTATTGATTATTGTACTTAATGAAGTCCCATGTGTACCAATGACTATTGTTTTTCCACTATTTTCGTCCAAAATATTTGCCAAAGCAATAGTATTTCTCAATTGAACTTCTTTTAAGGATTCACCATTTGGTAATTTAAAATTAAAGTCCTTCCATTGATTTCTGCTAAACTCACTGAAATTTTCAATCCATCCATCAGATATTTTTCTTTCTCTAAATTCATAGGCTAATTGAATTGTTGAGTTTCTATTTTCAGCTAAAGGTTTTATGGTATCAATAGCTCTTTTATAAGGGCTTGAGAGGAACACATCAATATTAATTCCATCAAAATCATCTATTAATTTTATTGATGATTCTTCACCGTTTTTCGTTAAAGGTCTTGTTTCATCATCATGAATAGTTAGATCTGGTTCTGCATGTCTAATAAAATATACGTATGTCATTATTTCTTCCTCTTTTTCTTAACTGCAATTTCATCTAACTTTCTAAACGTTTAAGGCGTAGTATAATTACTTCTTTTAATATAATCATTTAAGATTGGTTTTATAGGATTACTTACATTACTTGGCAATTCATTAATCTTGTAGAACCTAGCTGCTCTTCCTTCTGATTTTTCAACTTTTATTTCTCCACTAAACTCGTGACAAATATATGCTGCGGTTACATTATAGACTTCATTTCCATCTGGATACTTATAATATAACTCTGGTCCAGAATATATATTTAATAATTGTAGATCTCCACAAGTTAAATTAATCTCTTCAAACACTTCACGTCGTGCTGTATCCTCAAGACTTTCTTTTAATTCCATCGCTCCACCAGGTAGTCCCCACCAATCTCTATCAGTTCTATGATGAAGTAGAATTTCACTTTTCTCGTTCACAATAATTACACATGCACCGCACATGATTATTGGTTGAGTTCCAATATGTTTTCTTAAGTTTGAAATATAATCCATGTAGCATTTCATCCTTTCAATAAGTATATGACTTTTTTTCGATTACCGTTCTTATCGTTTGAGTCGCCTCAGTGGATTGAACGATGTGTAATAGTATGTCATCGATTTTTTTGATCTTTCAATACGGTTTGAATTAAATCTTCTATTGTTCCATTGCATTTGCTGACCCCGTCTAAATGGTAAAATGTACTCGTCGTTTCAAGTTCATTTATTTCATCATTCTTAGAATACAAGTATGCTTTAATCCCATTTCCAAGCGCAATACCTAATTCCACATGACTGCCTTTGCCTGCTGGAAATAAAACAACAATAAAATCCGACTTCAAAACTGCTTCTAACTCCATATTTCCTATATCTTTGAGTTGATTAATTAAAATAATATTGTCATTTAGGGTCCAATCATAGGCATGAACAAATCCCTCGTTTATAAACCTCTCGCTTACAAAGCGTACAGTTTCAATATTCTTAAGACTTGATGCAATATAAAATGTTTTCATTGATCCTCCACGATTTTGATTTTTTTATTAATATTGTTATCAATGATTTCCTATAACGTTACTACCGTTTTAACCGCCTCTGTGGCTAAAATGGTGTGTTAAGAGATGCTGCTATTTTGTTTTGAAAACAAAAGTCCATCCACCCATTTATCTTTAACTTTAAATACATTTTTTTCTTCGCCAATTTCTTTGAATCCATTTCTTTCTAACACTTTTATTGAA
>JAIOSU010000256.1 GCA_021107455.1 Clostridiales bacterium
AAAACACATATTGTTCTTAGCAAATCACAAAACATCCCAAATGACATCGACATGAACGGCCTATTCAAATCTTATTTTGCACCACTGGGTTGTAAAGGTGGAGGAAATTCGAGTTCATCCCAAGGAGGCTATGATGGCCTACTGAATACAGATGCAATCATAGATGAAATCGAGTCATATATTGAGAGAATCATTGAAAAAATCAATTGAATCAGACAGCAGACAATGTCCAATTGATAATATCCTGATATACTTCTGAACGATTGGTTTCGTTTAGCATCTCATGACGACCCTCTGGGTATAGTTTCATGGTCGTCTTAAATCCAATTTGCTTGTAGATTTTTTCAGACTTGACCACGCGTTTACCATAATCACCCACCGGATCCATAGCTCCAGACATCAAAAGCATCGGAAGCATTGATTTTTCATTTGATAGCTCTGGATAATAGAAAATCCTTGTCAGATTCTCAAATAGTTCGTAATAAAAACCGCTTGTATGTACATTTCCACAATACGGATCATCCATATAAGCCTTGACTTGAGCCTCATCACGGGACAACCAATCAAATGGTGTTTTGGGATTTGCAATTTTTTTGTTGTAACTGCCAAATGACATTTTATCGATCAATTTAGAGCGGTTTCTACTTCCGAGAATTTTAGATTCGATTCCAGCAATCAGCTTACCTACTGAAAGCACAGATTTCGGTTGAAACCCTGTACCAGAAAGTATCACACCATCAATCTGATAACTGTAATCAAGCAAAAAATCCCTTGCCAAAAATGATCCCATGCTATGTCCCAGCAACACGACCGGCACACTAGGGTAATCCATTTTGGCAAGTTCAAGGGTTCTCCTTAAATCTTCTTTCATCTTCATCCAACCATTATCACCAATGATTCCCAAATTTGCAAGATTTCCTGCGGTAAGTCCATGTCCCCTATGTGAATGACCATAGACAAAGATATCATTTTGCACTAAAACATTCGCAAATTCATCATATCTTTCAATGGTTTCAGCCATACCATGTGATATTACAATTATCGCTTTGGGAATAGATTCGCTATACCATTTGTAGCCTTTGAGTGTAAATTCACCAAATGAGTCTTTTGAGAACGAATCGCGCATGATTACCTCCAAATATTGAATTTTAATAATATTATTATAACACTTAAGTATATTTATTTTAACTGAATTCTTTTTGTGCTAAAATGATAATGCGCATAAAAAATACGGAGGCAAAAATGAACTTTACTGAATTGATTTTTATGATGGCCATTGGCTATATGATTGGAAGCATCCCCTTCTCATATCTAGTTCCCAAATGGATGGGGAGAATAGACATCAGACAACACGGAAGTGGTAACACAGGCACCACCAATGTAGTAAGGACATTAGGACTGAAGATCGGAGTTGTTGCTTTCCTTGGAGATTTTCTAAAAGGCATTGTTCCTACAGCCATTGGACTTATACTCTTCTCAACTTTGGGTGGAATTATTGGCGGAGGTTTTTCTATTCTTGGCCACTGTTACTCAGTCTGGCTCAAATTTAAAGGTGGTAAAGGTATCGCAACATCTGCAGGAGTTTTAGTTGTCTTGATGCCGCTATTACTTGTAATACTGTTGACAATTCAGTTCATCATAATTTTTGCAACAAGAATTATGTCTCTTGCTTCAATATCGAGTGCTATTTTATTACCGATTCTCACTGCACTGCTATACAGTAATGAACCAATATTATACTTTTCAATTTTTCTTGCAATCTTTGTCATATTTAAACACAAAGACAATATCAAACGTTTGATCAAGGGTGAAGAAAACAAACTTACCATCAAAAAAAAGTAGGCACTTAGCCTACTTTTCTTATTAGTCAAGTATAACAGCTGTTCCTGATGCTGTAACCATAAGCATGTTGTTGCCCTGACCAAGCACTTCATAATCAATGTCAATACCAACAACTGCATCCGCACCAAGTGCACGTGCACGTTTCTCTAGTTCCTTCAAAGCTTCTTCTCTCGCTCCGATCAATTCACCTTCATAGGATCCTGATCTTCCACCGAAAAAATTAGTCAAACCTGCAGCAAAATCTTTTACAAAATCGACTCCATTTACTACTTCGCCAAATACAATTCCTTTGTATTCGGAAATTCTTCTGCCTTCAACTGAAGGGGTTGTAGTTAATATCATGTTTACCTCCTGCCCTTTTTAACAGTATAAATTTTATGTGTTAAAAAACAATTAAAATTATATGAAAATAAGACTAAATCTGTTAAAATAGGTAATGAGTCCATGGGGGCAGATGGGTTCTGGTGTGCCTTCTGATCTTCAAAATCAGTACGGGGGGTTAAGAGCTTCCTGGGTGGGTTCGATTCCCACGTGTCCCCGCCATTAATTATAAAGAAATCCCGCTATCAGAAATTGTGATAGCGGGATTTTTATTAGTAATTAAGTTTGATTTGATGCCATATATCAAGAGAAGTTCCTTCGTATGAGGGTATTGTCCCCATGCGCCATACAGAAATGCCTCCTAGTTCAAAATATTTGGCCAAATCAATTTTCGCTTGAATACTTCGTTGATTTTCATACCACACAATATTACGTGTATTGTCACTTTCATTTCTGAAAATGATGCTTGGACTGTGATATCTGCTTGAGTATTCTGTGATGGCACCTTCTTCAATTCTAGTCAATAGAGCTGAATACGAAGGATGGTATGGTGTGGAATTGATTATTTTGCCATCTACGACTTTCCACTGAGCGGAATCCATAGAAAGTTGAAGCAATACTTTTTCTGATTGATCCACACCAGTTTCAGGATTTAACATTGCCTCAATTGCATAATATACTTCATTGACCGGTGTAAGTGGTGTTATAGTAAGTCCAGAATTCATTTCTGCTTCAGTGAGTCTTTTTGCATAGTAGTCGTGAGCCATTAAAACAACCAAATCTGATACCTGACCAATATGTTTGAAATCATAACCATCATAGTAAAGTTGACCATTTGACCTGGCAGGATGAACTGCAGTAGCAATTTTATACTCACCAGGATTCAACGCTTCTTTTAATTGATCAAGGAAATTATTGAAATCAATTGCTGAGGATTCGCCTCTTAAATTTTCAAAATCAACCAAGACTCCAGAAAAATATGTTTGCTCACCTAGAACATTCACTATCTCAGCTATAGTCTCTTTCTGTAAAGAATCATTCATCAAAATGTACTCGGATAGCGGAATACTTTTCTTCAAATCAGCATCATAAATGTTCTCGTCTTTTACAAAAACCATCAGATATCTTGAAAGATCCTCGTTTTCAGTGGCATCGAGCGCATCCCTATAGCCACTTGGAATACGGTATTCATTGTTGTTGGCTGAAGTCGTATTTAATATAACTCCTGTTTTGTCTGAGGATAGTTCAAGTCTGCTCCAACCATGTGCGATTTCGGTAAGCTCACTGGAATATTCAGCTTGACTATAAGAATTGATGGCATAATAGCTCAACAGATGATCAAATGCATCACTTTGTTTGATATATAGACTCTTGATCAGTACAGCAGCCTCTTCTTTTTTTAGTAAATCATTCGGTCTGAACAATTTATTGGTGTTTTCTGATATGAGGCCAAAATCGAGAGCCATTTTGATATAACCTTTGTCTTCTGTGACATCTGTAAATGGGACATCCACCAGTTTCATCTGATCGGCTAAAGCTCCAAAATCCATTAGAGTGATCATAAGTTTAAGTGCTTCCAAACGAGTCAATTCTTTTGAAGGAACGACTTCGGATGGAATATTTCCTATAAAATTATTTGAAACTTTTTCGTCAATCGTCACAAGCCAATCTACAAAATCGGATTCAGTTACCGCGTTTCCAAGCCCAAAAACATCTGAATTTATAAATATTTCACCTTCAACAAGTGTCTCAATAGTTGAATAAGCCCAGTGATTAGGACTCAAATCATTATAGTTAAGCGAATCTGCGAATGAAGGTGTAATCATAAAACTAGCGAGTACAATCATCATTCCCGTCTTTCTTATCATTTCTTTAATCATAATTAACTCCAATCTTCTAGATGTCCTAGTTTAATTATATGCTTCAATAGTACTGATAACCATAACAAACAGATTACAATTGGATAAATTATTTTTGTCAGACTAGTGTTCAAGTTCCACTCTGTATGAGCCTTCTTCCATGATGACACGCCATTTGTCGTAAAGTTGAATTTGAAAACCATCACCTTCATAATCTTTTACGAACTTAACAAATATAAACCATTCATCAGCGACGGATTTTGTAAAATAAGTTGTTCTTGAAAATCCCTTTGTCTCTTCCATGAATTCATTGGCATATTTTATAAATCCCGAATAATCCATATTCACTTTTGTGTTTTCAGAAAGTAATGAGTATGATAAGTCATATCGACCGGAATTCATATAATCAACAAAATCTATCGCCGCATCAGCAGCAGTTCTGTCCTTTGTATATATAAGACTTTCATCGCGGGTCAAAGGTTTTGAAAGACTTTGACCTAATATTGGATTGGTTATTGGATTCCCTTCAAGCATAATCTGAACCCTCAACACTCTTTTAAGTTCTGTAAGACTATTGACCATTGACCAGATATACAATTGTATGGATTCATCTTTCCAAATTTCAGTTTCTGTGATACTGGATGAAAAATTGATATAACAAGTATTGTTGACGTTTTCAACTGAAATGACTTCAACATCTTGATCAAACAGTGATTTAAAGCTGACATTGTCAGAGCCCGCTTTTAGAGCTTCGATAATCGCTTGTTCATATTTCCCGTCAACAACTTCAATTTGCGTGGTTTCATATCTCAATGCTTTGTCATACACATAGTAAAGTCTACTGGTGATTTTAATTGATCCCTGTGTTGGAGAGATAAAAGTGTCATCCGATAGGACTGAATAGGGCTTATTCAAATTGAAAATAGATACAATCAATATCATGACGATTGCGAGAAATATAAAAATTTTTATTGGAATTTTCATGATAATCCCCTACTTTCTTGGCAATCTGATGGATACTGTAGTACCTTCTCCTACGGTACTGGAAACTTCAATCCTACCTTGATGCAACAGTACTATTTGTTGAGAAATCGCAAGACCAAGTCCTGTCCCTCCTGTTTTACGCGCCCTGGCTTCATCCACTCGATAAAAACGATCGAAAATGAAAGGTAGATCTCTTTCAGGTATACCGATGCCATTATCATTGATATTGATCAGAATGTGTTCTTTTTGCTCAATCAACTCAATCCATACCTTTCCATTTTCAGGTGTGTATTTAACTGCATTTCCAATAATATTCAACAAACATTGCTGTATTTTTTCTTGATCGAGTTGAATCTGGATTTTACTGCTGGCAATCATTGAAACAGTAATATTTTTCGTTTCTGCTATTGGTTTGATGGTCTTGATGACCCATTCCAATAAATAATTGACGTAAGTCATATTGTAATTGAGATCCAAATCGTCTTTTTCGACCCGAACTAAATAAAGTAGACTGTCTATGATCTTGTTCAGTCGATCGATTTCAGTATTGATGTCCTGCATAAATTCACGGTAAACAGCCTCATCCCATGATGGTGATGAGAGTAATGTGTCGGATACAATCTTCATGGATGTCATAGGCGTTCTCAACTCATGAGAGACGTTTGAAACAAATTTTTTCCTTCTTTCATCCACTTGAGATAATTTGGTGGTCATCATATTAAACGCATCACCAAGTTCACCTATTTCATCTTTGCTTGAGATATCAACCTTGGTATCATATTTTCCAAGTGTGATATGTTGCACCGAATCCGTCAATTTCTCTATAGGTTTTGATATGATCTGGGCAAACAAAATACTGATAAAAATTGAAACTGCCACTGCTGCTGTAAAAATCAAAAGTAATTTATCAACAATTTCTCCGACGTCTTCAAATATATAGTCGGCTGAGGAAGTGATAAATGAAGTTCCAACAATCTCATTATGTTCAATAATTGGAACTGCTGCATAAAAAACATACTTAGAATCGTGAACATATATGTTGGCACTGTCAAAACCCAACTGAGCATCGTCAATTTCTTCAGTATGGACCTTTTGTTCATTCAACAAATCATATGAATCCAGCAACACTTTTTTTTCTGAATCAAGTATGATGATTCTGGAATTATATTCAAAGCTATGTTGTTTAATGATATCTTCCACATACCGATAAGTGTATTCATTTTCTACATTGCCAATAAAAGGAGCAATTTGATTGGCTACTTGAGTATTTTGAGAGAGAAGATTGTTCTCAGCCTCATCAATGTTACTCTTTGTGAGGTAATCTTCAACAAATATGATAGTAAGAATCATAACAAAGGTTATCAATATTAAATAGGTGGAAACAAGTTTCCACCTAATACTTTTAAAGAACTCTTTTCTTTTTGTTTTTAAAATAGTACCCAACTCCCCATTTAGTTAAAATATAATCCGGTTGAGAGGAATTGCTTTCAATTTTTTCTCTCAATCTTCTGATGTGAACATCCACTGTTCTTACGTCACCAAAATATTCATAACCCCAAATCGTCTCAAGAAGTTCTTCTCTTGAATATACTCTTTCTTCATTCATAATCAGAAGAAGCAGCAAATCAAACTCTTTTGCGGTCAAGTTGACTTGTTGACCGTTGATTGTGACTTTTCTTCCTAAAGTGTTGATATTGAAATCACCAAGATTGATCAGATTTGAAGCAGTCTGTTGATCGCTGACCTGAACACGTCTGAGGATTGCTTTGATTCTTGCTTTGAGCTCCAGCATGTTGAAAGGCTTAGTGATGTAATCGTCCGCTCCATATTCAAGACCTAAAACTTTACTCGAATCATCGTCTTTTGCAGTCAGCATTAAAATAGGTACCATTGATTTTTCCCTGACTTTTTTACATACTTCGAGACCATCCATTCCAGGTAACATCAAATCCAAAATAACAGCGTCGTAAGTATTTTGTAAAATTTTGTCATAAGCTTCTTTACCATCTACCGCTGTTTCAACTTCATAACCTTCTTGTTCCAAACTGAATCTTAACCCTTTAAGCAAAATCGGTTCGTCATCGACAACTAAAATTTTCTCAGACATAGTTTCACTCCAATCATTATTTTATTAATATACGTGTATTTTCAATACGTTTGGTTACATTCTCCCTATCAAAATGTTCAAGCAGTTCCACACTTGCTTTTCTTGAGATATCGAGTAAATCCCTAAATTCTGCAACGGTGAGAAATTCATGCCTTTCAAAATGATCCAATAAGTTTTTTTTGCACATTGAATATGCTTTTTTCGATAAAACGGCTTCTTCACTAATTTTAACAAGAATTTCACGATTAATCAAATGATATAATAATTCTTCCTGGAGTTTTTTAGGATCGCTTTGAATGATGAGTTCACTGATAGCCGTTGGTTTTAATTCATTTTTGTTTACTTGAGAAAGCTGACGGTCCATTATGCTCTTTTCGCGAATGCTATACTTGACTTCATGTTTGGGATCTTTGATCAATTGTCCTGAAACTTCAATTTTATTCTCACTTGAAAGTTTCGAAACGATCGAAGCATAATCAGCTTTTGAGATGTTGAACTGCTTAAGGTCGTGGTTCAATCTCGAACGAAGTGTCTCACGGTCTATCCCGGTTTTTAGCGAATTTTCCTTATGAAACTCTATTAAAATGGTCATAAATCGATTTTCGATCATCAACCACCATTTAGATGACGCGTAGGTATTATCTGACATTTTCACAAGTTCACCATTTTGAGTGAGCTGATCAAAAGCCATCATGCACTGATCAATTGTAAATGGCAAACTATGAAATATTTCATCTTTTAATTCAAAGGGTTGTTGAGTATTTACAAGAATTTTAAGCACTTCATCATCCACACTCAAATCTGAGTCGGATAATACGTGTTTTTTTGCAAGTGTGTTTACAATTCTTCCTCCTCCAAGTGTTATGACAGGCGAAAAATTTCTAACAATGATTGGATCATTGATTTTACAATATAATGACGATTCAAGTCGAAGCTGAACAACGAGTTCTGTATCCCCTTCAATCGATTGCTGATCTTTGATAGCGATCCTACATAGAATTTCTCTGGTCCCGTGATACAATCTCAACCGTTGCCAATGTTTAATCGGAGATTCAATACCTTGGTCGGTTTTCAATCGAACATCAATAATTTGAGTCTCGGGAATCTGATCGGATGAAGAAAGTACATCTCCGCGCTCAAGAGTATCCTTGTCAACTGCGAGATTGAGTGCTACCCTTTGACCGAAAGTCGCCTCATCCACGTTTTCACTATGCACTTGAATACCTTTCACACGAACGTTCCTAAAAGATGGATAATGCTTGATGACCTCACCCACTCTTATTTTTCCTTCAATCAAAGTACCTGTAACTACTGTACCATAACCTTTCACTGAAAATACACGATCTATTGAAAGACGCGATGAAGAATGAGTCACTTCTTTGTCGATGTCACTCATATAAGTCTTAATAACATCGATTAGAGTATTCTTACAATTCACATCTTTTATGGAATATTCCACAATTGGAGAATGTTCCATAAAAGTATTCTGTACAATCTCATTGATTTCCGCTTTTCTAAACTCAATGTCTTCTCTTGTGACCAAGTCACATTTTGTCAGCACAACAATGCCTTTTTTGATGTTCAAATGGGATAAAATATTCAAATGTTCATAGGTTTGTGGTTTAAAGCCTTCATCTGCCGCTACAACGAGCATGACGACGTCCATACCCATCGCACCTGCGAGCATACTCTTTACAAACCGCTCGTGACCTGGGACATCTACGAAGCTTATGAGCTGATGTTCATTCAATCTCATATAGGCAAAACCAAGTTCTATGGTTATTCCTCTTCTTTTTTCATCCGCCAAGCGATCAGCGTCAATTCCAGTCAAGTCTTTAATCAAAGTTGTTTTACCATGATCGATATGTCCAGCAGTACCCACAACTAAAGTATCACGCATTAGAGCCTCCTGATACGGCAAATTCAATACCACCAACCAAATCATCAAAATCACTTTCTGAAATAGTCCTGAAGTCCAAAACCAATTGGTCATTTATGATTACAGAGATAATTGGGACTGTAAATTTCCTTAAATTGCTTTGAATTGTATTGAGCGAACTCTCGTGTCCAATTTTGATTCCATAGGATGCCAATTTTTCGAGTGGTAGAGCTCCCCCGCCCACTTCGGCAAAGGTCTCAACTCCAGTTACACTTATATTACTAAGTGAAAGACGCTTTTTATATGTCGTTATGAATTTAGATACCTTGTCCTCAATCTCTTGCTTTGAAAGTACAAGCATTCTTAGTGTTGGAATGTGCTTAGCAGCATAAGAGGGACTAAAATAATCGTTAAGAGTCCGATCGATAACTGCCAGAGAAAATTTGTCGATTCTAAAAGCCCTCAACAACTGATTTTTTTTAATCTGTTCTATATATCTCTTTTTACCAATGATGAATCCGGATTGTGCACCACCAAAGAGTTTATCCCCCGAAAAAGAAAGAATATCGATTCCGTTTTTGATTGAATCCTGAACCAATGGTTCATCAGCAATTCCATAGGGTGAAAGATCTACAATCAGACCACTCCCAAGATCCTCATATAATGGAATATCATTTTGATGAGCAAGTTCAACGAGTTCCGATGCTTCAACAGAGGATGTGAAACCGAGGATTTTATAATTACTTGTATGGACTTTCATTAACAGACCGGTGTTTTCATGAATCGAACTTGTATAATCTTTCAAATGGGTCTTATTGGTGGTGCCGACCTCAACAAGTTTTGAATTGCTTGCCTTCATCACATCTGGAACTCTAAATGATCCACCGATTTCAACCAGTTCCCCACGCGACACAATGACTTCCTTGTTCTGAGCAAGTGTATTGAGAACCAGCATTACTGCTGCAGCGTTATTGTTGACTATCAAAGCCGCCTCTGCACCTGTGATGGCACAAATTTTCTCTTCAATATGCTGATAACGAATACCTCTTCTTCCCGTCTCAACATCATATTCCAGAGTATTGTAATGTGTCATGAGGGGGGTAATCTCCGCAATAATTGCTTCAGAGATCACCGCTCTACCCAAATTGGTGTGTAAAACGATTCCTGTTCCATTGATGACACGTTTAAAGGTTGAATCTATCATCTTGTCGAGCTCAATTCGAATTTGACTCATGATGTCAGAATTCTCAAAAGTTTCAATTTGCCCGGATTGAATCTGAATCCTGAATTGATTCAAGATTTTTTCTATTGTTTTCTTCAGATGGATGTTATCGAACCTAACTTTATAATGATCAGGCAAATCGTTCAATAATGTATCCATTTTAGGTATTTTTCGAAGCAAATTATTATTCATCTTCTTCCTTCTTTATGACTAGTTTACTTTAATGTATTTCGATTTAAATGGTACTACCCTTCCAATAACCGCATAAGCGAAAGTATTGTTTTTTTCTAGGGCGCTAACAATCGCATCAGCCTCCGACTCAGGTACAGAGACGAGTAAACCACCTGATGTTTGCGGATCACAGAAAAGATCGTAGTAGACTTCTTTCACTGCTTCTGATAAATCTAGATGTCTAGATACATGGGATTGGTTCTTATACGCCCCTGCAGGAATGATTCCCATTTCTGCAAGCGGAATGGCTTCCTTGATGAGTGGTACACTCTTATGATTAATCTCAAATGACACATCGCTTCCCTTAGCCATCTCAAGCGCATGTCCAAGCAGTCCAAAACCTGTGATATCAGTGCATGCATGAACCGTATGGTTCACAAGCACTTCATATGCAGATTTATTTAATCCAGACATTATAGCTGTAATGTGTTTAACTGTCTCGGATTCCAACATGTTTTCTTTGAGGGCGGTTGTGAGTACACCAGTGCCTAACGGTTTGGTTAAGATTAGAACATCACCTACTTTTGCACCGACATTTGACCATACTTTCGAAGGTGATACGAGACCACTCACTGACAGTCCATACTTCGGTTCGTTATCTTCTATAGAGTGGCCACCGACTAAAAGCGCTCCTGCTTCCTTGACTTTGTCTGCCCCACCTTTCATGATCTCTTTCAAAATCAATGGAGAAAGACAATTTGGAAAACCAACAATGTTAAGCGCAAGGACCGGCTTCCCGCCCATAGCGTACACATCACTAAGTGCATTAGCAGCGGCAATCTGCCCAAAGTCATACGGATCGTCCACAATAGGTGTAAAAAAATCAAGCGTCTGTATCAATGCTTGTTCCTCATTAAGCTTATAGACGGCTGCATCATCTGATGATTCAAAGCCGACAAGTAAATTCACATCTTCAAATTTCGGTAAATCGCACAAAACTTGTGCGAGGGTCTCAGGACCAATTTTAGCCGCTCAGCCAGCGCTCGTTGTATATTCAGTCAATTTAACCAGTGACATTGATCCACCTCCTCAAATTAATTATAGTTAAGTCATATTATACCATCATTTGGTATAATTATTTGAAATTTTCAAGAATTCCTTCAAGCTTTTTCTCACCTATTCCTTTGATCACAGTCAGTTCTTGGAAAGACTGAAGACCATTGTTCTCTCGGATATAGTCTACAATTAAATTCGCTGTGACTTCACCGATACCACTAAAGTGTGTCAATTGTTCAATTGAAAGGACATTAAATTCATCCAGGTTGTAATAGACTTCATCAACCGGATCATAAACCATATGAATTGAAATACTTGATTGCACTTCTTTTTGAGAAGGTTCTAGGGCGATCTCCCTTTTGATATAACTGGGTTCATATCCATATGCCCTTATGAATATAGTTAAAAAGATCAAAATCAACCACAAATATTTGAAATATTTCACATATCCTCCTAAATTTTACCATATATTTGTTTGATTATAACATATTTTGGGGTTCCCACAACCATCTGTTTTCATTATAATAGAAATAACAACTGAGGAGGACACTATGAAGTATTTTACGACGCTTGGGTTATTCGTTATTATTCTATTTATGATTTCTATTCCGACTTTTTCAGAAATTGATCTGATAGCTGACGGTGCAATAATCATCAATGCCGATACGGGACAAATTCTTTATTCCAAAAATGAACATACTCCACTTTTTCCAGCTAGTACTACAAAAATTTTGACTGCGATCATCATCCTGGAAGATATGAATTTAAACGATAGCATTATTGTCGATCCTGAATCACCTTATGCGGGCGGAAGTCATATTGCTCTCGAACCAGGAGAGGAAGTAACTGTAGAACAATTACTCAACGCCCTCTTGATCGCAAGCGCAAACGATGCCGCTGAAGTCCTTGCAAGAAAACACTCCGGATCAATAGAAGCCTTTGCCCAGGTCATGAATTCTAGAGCTGCAGAGATGGGTGCATTGAATTCAAATTTTGCAAATCCTCATGGTTTACACAACAAAGATCATATCTCCACCGCATATGACCTCGCAATCATCGCTCGCTACGCTATGAAAAACGATACATTCAGGACTATTGTAAAAACCAAACGATATGAAATTCCACCAACCAACAAAAAGACCGAGACCAGGTATTTAAACAGTACCAACAGTATGTATCAGGGCATAGCAGGTTCCACAAAGTTGATTGATGTAGGTGGTGCTCGGGTTCCGATTGCATATGAATTTGCGGATGGCATCAAGCGAGGATATACTCCAGAAGCTCAATTTTGCTTTGTAGGCTCCGCAACTAAAGATGGCAGACAATTTATCACAGCAGTACTAAAATCTCAAAGTGATGCAATGTACGAAGACACTCGTAAATTGATGGAATTTGCATTTACAGGAACCACAAAATATCTAATTGCAAAATCTGGTGACATAGCAAAAACAGTCACTTTAACCAATAAAAAACAGACCGCGGTATCCTCAATATATGCTGAAGATGTCTCCATCGATCTGCCCAATGAATACAAAATTGAAGATATAGAAGTCAAGGAACTGATTTCAAGTCAAATCGAGTTGCCTCTTAAGAAAGGCGAAATCATAGGTACCAAAGAGTTTTATCTGAATGATTCCCTACTTCATCAGGTGACGCTGATCTCAGATGATCAGTATATCGGCGAGGATTTGCTCAATGATATCACAGATTTCTTTCAAACCGAAAAAAGATCTTGGTCGCTATTGCTGGTCAAAATTTTACTCGCTGTTTTCATATGGAGAGTCATCATGACTATGTTCAGAATCAATCGAATAAAAAGAAGGCAAAATCAGAAAAAAACCAGACTCGGGTAAGAAGTCTGGTTTTTCATTATTATAAATCTGTCACTTTATAAGCAATCATTTCAATTTCAACTTCAGCCAGAAGTGGCAGATTAGCTACCTCAAATGCTGCCCTTGCGGGTTTGTGATCAGTGAAATACTCAGAGTAAATGCTGTTCATATCAGCGAATTGTTTGATGTCAGCCAAGAATACCGTCACTTTCACCACGTCGTTAAGAGTTGCTCCTGCTGCCTCAATAATCGCCTTGGCGTTTTCAAGAGATTGTCTTGTAGATGCTTTGATATCACCTTTAATCAGTTCTCCGTTTACAGGATTGATCGGCAATTGACCCGATACATAAATGAATGGTCCTGCTTTCATACCTTGTGAGTATGGACCCACAGCAGCTGGTGCTTTTTCAGTTGCGATTGATTTCAACATAATACTTGTCCTCCTATTTTCCATCTCTTATGCCATCTAAGTAATTGTATATCGTATAACGTGACACCTGAAGAGAATTAGCGACGTAATCAATGGCACCTTTAATTAAAAATACGCCCTTATCTTCAAGATCCTTCACGATATTGACTTTCTCGTCTTTTGTAAGATAAATCACCGGTCGTCCAAACTTATGGATGGTGATTTCAACAATATCGTATAATACATCGTTCACTTTATTGATTTCACCAATAGCCTCAATTTCTTTTTCGTCGACTTTACAAAGTTCATTGATCACATTTCTAGCGCTAAGCATGTCGGTAATATCAAAATTGATGCACATACATCCAATGATTTCATCGTTAAAATCCCTTATGAATGTCGTAGTGGATTTTAGTTCTCTACCCAATGTGCTTTTACCGGTATAATTGTAGACGTCATGTCCGTCCCTGTGTTTATTGATTTTATTAAGTATTGAGTCAGTCATTGATGTCTCAACAGTTCTCCCTGTTACATGTCCATTGAATATTTCGACAATAGACTGTTCCATGTTGCTGAAATCATGGATGACCACTTCACAATTGGAACCAAAGGTCTCCGAAACCCCTTTAGCTATGGGAATTAATTTTTCTAAGATTGGATGAACAGTTTTTTCCACTAAAGACTCCTTTCAAGATTTATTCTATTGTAATGACTTCAGCATCATTCCATATTCGTTCTAATGAATAATACTGTCTCATATCATTGCTGAATATGTGTACAACTATATCTCTGAAATCTAGCAAAAGCCAGCCACCTTGTTGTTTGCCTTCCTTATGTTTCAAGTTATGACCAAAATCCTTTTCAAGATAGTCAGAAAGTGCATTTATATGTGTCGAGGAAGTTCCAGTGGCAATTATAAAATAATCCGCGATGGAACTGATGCCTTTAACTGAAAGCATGACAATATCTTGTGCTTTTTTATCACTCAGAATTTCTACCATTTTATTAGCTTGTTTCGTAATATGATCCGCCATCAGATGCTCCTTGTAATATGATCGATCATTTCATGTGTATAACTATGAACACTACTTTTTGATTCTTTGAGGTAAGAATTATTGAGTTCATAATACGCGATCATCGCCTGATCCAAATCCTCATATGCAAGATGTCTTAATTTATTGATGCCTTCAAAATTTCTGGAGGGCTCGATAATGTCGGCGACATAAATGATTTTAGACAGGGTACTCATGTTTTTATTGCCATAGGTATGCCAACGTATGGCATCCAGAATCTCCTCATCTTCAATATCAAAATATTTTTTCAGAAGTTCAGCACCAACTTCACCATGAGCCAAATTAGGATTCTTTTGAATACATGGATCAAAATATACAGTGAAAGTTTCAATATGTTTGAGCATACTTTCTCTGTCGATTTCTTTTGCAAAATCATGACAAAGTCCAGCAAATTCAGCTTTTATAGGATCGACATCATACCGGATAGCCAATTTCCTGGCCAGCTTCGCAGTTTCAAGAGTATGTTCGTATCGGTGCTTGCTCAGATTTCTCCTGAGATATTCCTTAAGCGCTTCATATCTAGGATGATGTGTTTTATACAGTCCAATCGTATCAATATATGACTCAACAGATTCAGGTAAAAGGTATCTAATGCTTTTTTCATCGTTCACACGATTTCTTATTTCAGTGGAACTGATTGCAAGCGCAGGGATATAACAAATTTCAATTTTTGCATCATAATCAGCTATCAGTTGTCTGACTTTTGCATACAATTTATTCAGATCAACTCCTGGCCTTGTCGCTCCGACAAATGTGACAAGCTGAATCAATTCAGAATAATCTTTCCAAGTATCAAGCAAAATAATCGCATCCGCACCAGTGATGAAAAAAAATTGATCATTGGGTGAAAGCGATTCCTTCAAACGTTTTATCGTATCAATCGTATAAGTTGTCTCATTACGTTTGGTCTCAATATCAGAAACGTGGAAATATGGATTTGTCTTGGTTGCGAGCCTCGTCATCTCCAACCTTTGTTCTCGATCAGCGCTATTTGAATGAGTTTTATGGGGTGGTTTCCCTACTGGGATAAATAAAATCTCATCAAGAAAGAAACTAGTTCGGATTTGTTCGGCAAGCATGAGATGTCCATAGTGAATTGGATCAAATGTACCTCCCATGATGCCGATTTTCTTTCCAGGCATTACTTGATTCGGCCTCTGGTTCTGGATTTGTTGACACTGGAGGTGTCAGCTTTTTCCAATTTTTCTTTTCTTGCTTTCGATCTTTTCACTTGAAGCGGTTTAGATATTTTACCACCCTTTTTGGAAAGTTTTTCTTCTTTTTTGACCGGAACAGCCTTTTTCTGACGATTGATATAGACTCTCTTGTTGTCCGCGCCTGGAATTTCAAGCATCGGGTTAGTCCTTGATTGTCTATATATGATAAATTTATGGCCGATACACTGAACAAATTCGGCGTCCAAAAGCTTGACGACCTCAAGTGCCACTTCTTGTGCATCTTCAGAACTATTGTCAAGTACATTGACTTTTACAAGTTCATGCAGGTCGAGCAGTTCACTCAATTGATTGATAAAACCTTCAGAAAGACCTTCTTTACCAAGCTGCGCCAGAGGCTTCAGCGAATGGGCAAGTCCTTTCAAGTAACTTCTTTGTTTTCCTGTTAACATAATGTTCTCCTATGCATAGAATTCAAATTCAATTTCAAATATACGTACAGTGTCGCCATCTTCAATGCCCATTTCTCTTAAATGGTCGAAGACACCTTTTTGTTTAAGCACATTTTGGAAACGTCTCAGTGATTCTATGTCTGTTAAATCCGTTGAATATAAAACACGTTCTATAAATTGTCCTTCAACACAATAAACATCCTCGTCCTTGAAGAATTTGATCTCATTGACATCAGAGATATCAAGATCCTCAACAAAGTAATCTTCTTCATCAATCAAAGGCTCATCCTCAATGGAATCCAGCATTGTAGTCACGTAATTTAGAAGATCATCAACACCTTCACCAGTGGCTGCAGATATTGGAAATACAGGATATCCATCAGCTTCTATCTTAGCTTTGAAAGTTTCATAGACTTCATTGTCTTCAAGTAAATCCATTTTATTGGCTGCAACGACTTGTTTTCTAGTTGAAAGTCGGTCACTGTATCCGAAAACTTCCTTATTGATGATACAAAAATCCTCATAAGGTTCTCTACCTTCATGTCCGGAAATATCCACAACATGAATCAGAACTTTTGTTCTCTCGACATGTCTTAAGAACTCAAGTCCAAGACCAACACCTTCTTTTGCCCCTTCAATCAATCCAGGAATATCAGCAAGAACAAAACTTTTTCCTTTGATTGCTTCAACTACACCGAGGTTTGGTTGAAGAGTTGTGAAGTGATAATTTGCAATTTTAGGTTTTGCCTTCGTAGTGGCTGCCAAAAATGTTGATTTTCCAACATTTGGGTATCCTAAAAGGCCTACATCTGCAAGCATTTTGAGTTCAAGTGAAATGGATCTTTCGATACCATTCATTCCTTTTTCTGCAAATGTCGGAGCTTGTCTTGTCGGTGTGGCGTAATGCCAGTTGCCTTTACCGCCTCTACCGCCTTTTGCTAAAATGACACGCTGATCAGGTTCTTTAAGATCAGCAATGACTTTGCCGGTATCAAGATCTCGGATGATTGTACCTTGTGGTACACTGATTACAAGATCCTCTGAAGTTTTGCCGGTCATTTTCTTTTTACCGCCATCTTCACCAGGTTCTGC
The DNA here is from genome assembly GCA_021107455.1 of Clostridiales bacterium. Classification (GTDB taxonomy): domain Bacteria; phylum Bacillota; class Clostridia; order Peptostreptococcales; family Acidaminobacteraceae; genus Fusibacter_D. The sequence goes on from JAIOSU010000256.1 coordinate 17,475, forward strand.
ATGGTACTTCGTTTTATATCTAAAATCCATGAGTGTGCGCATGCTAGAGTCTACGTACGCAACGATATTTCCGCCGCGACCACCGTCGCCACCGTCTGGACCTCCGTCAGGCACATACTTCTCACGACGGAAACTGACTCTACCATTACCACCGTTGCCTGCCTTTATATGAATTTTCGCTACATCTACAAACATAATACACCTCAAATTTATCTTATATATACAATATAATGGTTTTAAATAAAAATGTCCATCATTGATGATGGACATTTAGACTAAGCTTCATAAACGCTTACTTGTTTTTTATCTCTGCCTTTTCTTTCAAATCTTACGACACCGTCAACTAAAGCGAATAATGTGTCATCGCCACCTCTGCCAACATTGTTGCCAGGATGAACTTTAGTGCCTCTTTGTCTGATCAAGATGCTACCAGCGCTAACAGTTTGTCCGTCAGCTCTTTTTACACCAAGTCTCTTCGACGCGGAGTCACGACCGTTTTTAGAAGAACCTACACCTTTTTTACTTGCAAATAACTGTAAGTTAAACATTTTCAACATTTCCATGCACCTCCTTATTTCTGTGCTTGACGTATTTTGGATACGTCATTTCTATTCCTTCGATTCCGATCATTATCGTTTTAAAAGCTATATCAATTGAGTCATTTAAATAACGCTCATTAATTACAAGCTCCAAATAACCATTGTCAATTGTACAATTGATTTGATCCTCTGGCACTTTTCCGATTTGCTCCACTGCGTTTACCAAGGTTTGAGCCAAAGTGGAAACAGCAGCACATACAAGATCTTTGCCGGGTTCATCAGAATACGCATGACCTGTGACTTTAAGAGCCTTATAATGTCCCCTAGAAGTCGTGAAAACAATATTAATCATTTCTTACAAACTGATGCTTTCGATTTTTACTTTGGTGTATGGTTGTCTGTGGCCTTGCTTCTTACGGTAATCTTTCTTTGACTTGTACTTGAAAATGATTACTTTAGGACCTTTGCCGTTTTTAACTACAGAAGCAGTAACTTTAGCTGCGGAAACTGTTTCTCCGACTTGTAAGCCTTCTTCGTTTGAAATTGCTAAAATTTCAGTAAAATCAACAGTATCGCCTTCATTTACGTCTAATTTCTCTACGAAAATCTCATCGCCTTGCTCAACTTTGTATTGCTTTCCACCTGTTTTAATAATTGCGTACATATCGCACCTCCTCTATCCTTTCTCGCCAAAAGACGGTATTTGTATTTAAACAAATTTAAAAAACCGTTTTCGTGCGGCTACCCGATAAATATTATCATATAACACTGTCAATGTCAATGTTTTGTGAACTTATTCTATAGAATTTATTGCTCTCTTTTAGTCTTCTTGTTTTGATGGAAAGTCCTATATCATCAAGAATATTGTGTTGTGTCAAGAAAGTATAATAAGGTTCTGAAAGTTCTAAAATCATTTGTTTTGTATTGGTATGTTCTTTGATGCGAACAAGCTCATAGTATAATTTATTGAGGTTCCAGTACATCAACTCTTTGTCTTCAAAATCTCGGCTTACTTGCTCTCTGATTGATGGCTTTTCACGTTTTCGGGTCATTTCAAATAAACCTAGATTTGTAAACCCATATACATGGAAACCAAACTCTTTTGCAAAATAGGATTCAGAGACTTGATTGATGAAACTTTTTTTGTGTTCACTGGACATCTCAATCAAATCAATGATAATTACACCACTGATGTTGTTGAGTAGCAGATGACGATTGAGCAATTCCGCAGCAGTCAAGTTGGTAACCAAAGCAGATTCAGATTTATGTGCTTCTGAGACGAAGATTGCCGAATTGACATCTACAATAGTAAATGCTTCCAAAACATCTACTGTGATTGATACCCCATTTGGTGCCTTTACTAACTTCGTCTCCAGCAACTCTTCAACGGGAATGTTTTTTTCAAT
>JAIOSU010000209.1 GCA_021107455.1 Clostridiales bacterium
TTCAGAGAATGTACGTCCCATCCATTTCATATTAAGTGACTCAAACGAGCCTGAAGCATCACTTAATTGATCCACTATTTGAGTCTGATTGGCAATGGCTGCATGAGTATCATCAGCCACATGGTGCATCTTCTCTGAAACATCAAGCGCCTCTTTGAACACTTCTTGAACCAATTGTCCCTGCTCACTAACCTGTGCCGACGCCTCTGCAAGATCTTCATTGAGATCACATGCGAGTTTCGCCTGCCCTTTGACAATACTCATACTTTCGATCTGTTTGGTCAACAGTTTGGATTGATCACTGACCTTAGCCATAGATTCATCCATAGCAACTCTGATCTGTTCGTTGGTATGCCTTAGGGTTTTTAGTACGCCGCTCATGTCTGTCAGTACAGCGTTGGTATCCTTTGAAAGTTTAGATACTTCACCGGCAACAACAGCAAATCCCCTACCGTGTTCTCCAGCTCTGGCTGCCTCAATCGCTGCGTTGAGAGACAACAAGTCTGTTTGAGCGGATAATTTCCGAATGCGATCTATCATTCTATACGCCTCTTCTACACCCCCATCCATTGCTTCGACCCACTCGGACTGATGTTTCATTTCTATTTCAACGGCTTTAAACTGATTTACGCCTTCTTCTAAAACAGTCACACTTTCACCAAGCCTCAAAAAAGCATCTTTGGTCGCTTGGGCAGCTTCTATAGACTGAGACTGTTGCTCCTGCATGTGACCGTAGATTTCGTCAATTTGTTCCTGAATCAAACGCATTTGATCACTCTGTGCATCTGACATACCTTTAAGGGCATCAGATTGCTGTCCAATTTCTTTCAGATCCATATAAAGTCTGTCGATTGAAAAAACATAGGTGTTCATAATGCCAATCAATTCACTTGTCATTTCCTCGTCTGATATCCCCGATTTTTGCTTCGGAGATATCTCATCCACCTCAATATTCCTTTTACTGTACCACGCCATGATATCTTCACCCCTTCGCGGATAATATCGCAATTTGCGTGCCATGGCAATGCCCCTAAAAAGCCACTAAAACACCTTGATAATTCGCCTTATTTCACCGCTAACCACCGTTCAATCCACCCCAAACCACCATTATCATTGATTGAGAATTCTCATGTTATATATTGACAATCTACTTTCAAGTGATATACTGACCTCATAATACATATGGTAGGAGCAATGACCCTTGGGATTATTTGGACGCTTTTCCCAAAGTGAGCTAACAGCGTAACCGACTAGAACTTTAGTCGGTTTGTTTTTTTTTGATTAACAAAGGCTCATAGAGAAATCGCATACTTTTTATTGTTTATTTTTTGAAAGGGGTATAACAAATGAAAAAAATGTGGCTAATATTGACCTTCGTACTAATCATTTCAATGATCGGCATGACTACATATGCCGGAAACGGGGCACCCTCCGGTGCTCATTACAATCTTAACATCATAGGTGTCAGCAATCCAAAAACTGCTGATATGACAGATTCTTCAGGTCATGTCATTTTCGTTCCGTTGGACGGAAAGGCAAAAATTGAATTGATGGAAGCACCAGAAGGCGAAAGTTTTAATGTTTTGGACGCAAACGGAACTGATGGTCCGGCCATTTTCCAATTGCCTGCTCCAGGACTAGATCCTTATAATCTTGCTGATCCAGGTGAAGCTGATACTATATCAGACTATTCTGTGTTTGTGAGACCTCTCGGCAAGCCGGGTGGTTGGACTACTATCACCACTTGTGCAGAACTTAAAGGTGATGGGATTTATGACTTACTCTCCAAAAATTTCTCAAAATTTTTAAATAATATGGATGGCGATGCATATGCATCTATTGAGCAAGTTGGCCAAGATATCACCATGAGAACCAAGGGCAAAACAAACTTTACCAACGTGACTGCTGAAATGTTGACCATACTATTCAAAGTTGAAGTCATGGAGACTGTTGATGGCGTGGTAGAATATTTCACCGAATATGTAAGAGTTCCAATTTTCAGCGAAATAATCCAAGGTGAATACTGGGATTATGACAACCAAGGACTAAAATTACTTCAGGTCCGTTTTTATCCTGTTGGAACAGATGTAACTGAAAATGATTTGTTAACAAACTAATCTTTTCGCATTGCTAGGGTCTTGCCATTTCATATGTGTTAAAGTGCGCCTCATGATTCTTTCATGAGGCGTTTTTCTGTTCACTGAACAGTCGCTTCAAATTGTTCTACTTACTACCTTTCGATTTGAACTGTTTTATGTTGAAAATTTGTTAGTGCAGACGTACAATATTATTGAACATGTTCAGTTTTTTATGAAAGAAGGTAATTACATGGAACCAACGCCAGAAATGAAGGAACATATCATCAGAACCACAATCCAACTCCTGGACAACGGATTTGATATGGATGCACTTACTGTCAGGAAAATCGCCAGCAAATCAAATGTTGCCGTTGGCTCGATTAATTATCACTTTGGATCCAAGGACAAACTGTTTCTCGAAGTAATCAACAGAATTATCGACCGAACTCAAATATCTGTGAAGCCATTACTCACAGATAAGCATCTTCCCCCTCGAGATAGACTTATAAAATTTCTGCTAGAAATGGTTGAAGTTATTATTCTATACAAATCTCAGAGCAAA
>JAIOSU010000170.1 GCA_021107455.1 Clostridiales bacterium
ATCGCAAGAAAAAAACACGTTGCTTAAACGTGTTTTTTCTTTGTCAAATCAGCTAAAAAAGCCTTCTCCGAGCACTTCCCTGACATTTGAGGTCATAACGAAGGCATTTTGATCTATAGATTTGATGTAATTCTTCAGCCTGACAAATTCTTTCTTGTTCATGACAGAATTGACTATTTCCTTGTTTGTATTGGTATATGCACCTTTGGCAAGATAAATGGTCGCGCCACGTTCGAGTTCTTCAACAATGAATTTTTGGATGACAGCAGACTCAGTGGAGATGATTGAAACGGAAATTTTGAGATTGAATCCTTCGATGACATTGTCGACGATGAGGCCATTGAATATGATGCCGAGGAAGGCATAGATCGCTAGCTCGATTCCGAAACTGAATGCCGCGAGTGAAACCACTACAAAATCTGCAATTAATAAAGATTTTCCAATTTCAATGCTAAAGTACTTATTGAGCACCTTGGCGATGATATCGGTTCCACCAGTTGAGGCATTTTGATTGAATACAATACCGAGACCGATGCCCGATATCAGTATGCCCACAATCAGGTTAACCAAAAGGTCATCCACTAGTGGTCCCTCAAGTACCACGAATGTATCAATCGCATAGATGATTCCCGTTAGCAGAAAACTCGCATAGATAGTCTTTGCACCGAATGCTTTTCCGATGGCCAGAAATCCGACAATGAAAAGTATTATGTTCAGCACCAGCAGCGCGTTTCCGATGGTGATTTCAGGCATGAGCTTGTTGATGACCATTGCTAGACCTGTGATGCCTCCTGTAGCCAAATCTGCGGGAATGAGGAAGAAACTGATTCCTGCAGCAACGAACAGAGAGCCGATTGTGATCCAGATATAAGATTTAATGCTTTGCATTGCTTGAACCTCCCTTTTGAAAGTCGTTAATTCATTATAATGTTATAAAAATGTGGCGTCAATGGGTGAAAAGGTGTATATTATAACATGAAAAAGGAGGACATTCACATGCATCAAATCAAAGCTTTTTTTAAATTTGTGGAAATTCAGACCAAAGTGGCAAGTTTCTTTCCATTTCTGATCGGTACACTATTTGCGGTATACATGGATATTGGCATCGATATTCCCAACCTGCTGCTCATGTTCTTTTCACTGTTGATGATTGACCTTTCAACAACTGGACTCAACCACTATATGGATTATAGACGAGCAGTACTCAGAAGCGGTTATCATTATCAGGTGCACAATCCACTTGGAAAAGGTGATTTTAGTGAGAAAGCTGCTAAAACCTCCCTATTGATCATGTTGTCACTTGGTGCGATTTTTGGAATCGGCTTGGTGCTTCGCACGGATTTATGGGTACTGTTGTTTGGAGCGATGGCATTTTTCATTGGAGTCGTCTATTCATTTGGACCGGTTCCGATTTCAAGAACCATTTTGGGTGAACTTATGAGTGGTGTGTTCATGGGTGGGCTCATTCCACTATTGTCATTTTATATCCACGCATATACAGTCACCCCACTGGAACTATCATATCAGGGTGGCATATTAAGTCTTTTTGTCGATATTGAGCTGTTATTGCCATTATTTATGCTCAGCTTACCACTTATCGCACTGATTGCTGGTATCATGCTGGCAAACAACACCTGTGATCGTGAGGAGGATTTCATCAACAAGAGGTATACCTTACCGGTCACAATGGGGCTGGAAAAGAGCTTGACCCTTTATAAGATTCTGGTGGGTCTGTCCTACTTGTCTATTGCTTTCGGAATAGGATTTGACATTTTGCCGATCGCTTGTGCTCTTGTCTTTGTGACCATGCCTGCAGTAACCAAGCAGACAACTGCGTTCACAAGTCGACCTGTCAAAGGAGAAACCTTCATAAATGCTGTTAAAAATTTCGTTTTTGTAGCCGGGAGCACTGCCCTTGGACTAATTGTGGCAATTGTTACAAAATAAAAATTATCTTTGAATAAACTTCATCTTCCTGTATGATATTTGATGGTGTTTAATACCGGATTCAGGGTATCAATTTATTATTATGGGGAGGCGATGGCCATGGAAGAAATGAAAGTGAAGCGCAGTATACGCAGAACCGTTCTGATTATTTTTGTTGTAGTTATGGTGATTTCTCAATTGATAGTTGGAATCGGCACATATGCACGAGTATCAAATGTGATGACCGAGAGTCAAATCGCAAGCGCAGAGGATCTCAGTGATCAGATAGCGATATCAGTAGCCAATTATTTGGCGGGTTATGAAGGCATTATCAGATCGATTGCCGACCAAGCTGTCGTCATGGATATCATGACATCACCACAGGTTGAAGCAGAACTTCTCAAGGTGCTGGATAGTTATGCGGTAAACAATCCTGGAATCGCATTCATTTATATGGGAACTGAAGATGGACGCATGATCATGAAACCGGATGATGAACTGCCATCGGATTACGATCCTAGAACCAGAGATTGGTATTTGCTCGCAAAGGAAGCGGGAGATTTCGTTTGGACGGATCCATATTTTGACGATACGATTGGTGCAATGCTGGTCAGTGCAGTCCAACCGATATATTCAGGCTCAAATAAATTTGTTGGGGTCATATCAGTGGATCTTACTCTGACAACACTCAATGATCAGACAAAAGATATTCGAATTGGTGAGAAAGGGTATCCGATCATAGTGGATTCCAATAATATCATCATGGCACACGCCGATCCGGCGAAACTCGGAACTGAGCTTGTGACTCAGGAAATCAAGGATACAATTGCTGACACAACCAAAAAAGGTATTGAATATGAGTACGTGGAAGAAGGTAAAACCAAGAAAAAATATGCAGCTGTCTCAAGACTAGAAGCACTTGGATGGTCTGTAGTCTCCACACTTTATTATGATGAGATTCAGGGTGATTTGAACAGCCTTATACTCATTTTAGTATTGGCATCTCTACTTGCCCTTGTCGTCGCATTTGTACTTGTCATGGTCTTTACAAAAAAATTCAATGACAATATCAAACGTTTGCTGGAATCGATGAAAAGAGCGAGAACCGGTGATTTAAGTGCCGTTTCGGCAATTGTCTCGAGTGATGAAATCGGTGTGCTCAGTAGATATTTCGATGAAACATTACTCGATCTTGGAAAACTGGTCCAGAACATCCAGGAAGTTTCCTCACAACTTACCATCGCTTCACAAAGCCTGGCTGCGACCAGTGAAGAAGTTAGTGCCTCTGCAGACGAGGTTGCTAAGACAGTTGAGGATATCGCCAAAGGTGCTCAAGATCAAGCACAGGATGCAGAAAATAGTACAGTGATTGCAAGAGCGTTATCGGAGAAATTCGTTAAGCTCAATTCAGTTACTCAGGAAATGCTGGGGTCAGCGAAAAATACCGGAGAAGCATATTCCACAGGTCTTGAATCCGTAAATGATTTGAGCGACAAGAACAGAGAATCAATTTCTGCGAATGAGGAAATTGAAAAAGTGATTGTCCAGCTCAATGACAGGACTATTGAAATAGGAACGATACTAGATTCCATTTCTGCCATATCCGTACAGACCAACCTGCTTGCACTCAATGCCTCTATCGAAGCAGCTAGAGCTGGTGAGCACGGACGTGGATTCGCAGTTGTTGCCGATGAAATCAGAAAGCTAGCTGAACAGTCCTCAAATGCTGCAGAGCAAGTCAAGGAAATCGTCCAAGGCATTCAAACAGACGGTGCAAAATCCGTTTCAAGTATGAGCACACTCAAGGCGATCTCAAAAAATCAAAATGTTGCAGTCACCAGTGTGATCCATGCATTTGAGACCATCAAGAATGCTTATGAGCAAATTGCTTACAATATCAATGCGATTGGAAAATCAGTTGGAGAGGTCAATGATGATAAAGAACGTATCGTCAGCAGTATTGAAAACATTTCTGCAGTGTCTGAAGAAACCGCTGCCGCTTCAGAAGAAGTGACAGCATCTATGGACCAACAGACAATCGCCGTGGATGAGGTCGCAAGATCCGCTCAAAACTTGAATCAAATTTCAGTTCATTTGAGCAATGAGATCAGCAAATTTAAAATATAGTTGCTTTTTAGAGGGAATTTCCCTATAATGAACATGAACCAAATAAATGAATATATAGTTTTAATAGGTGTCGAAAGACTTAATAGGGAATCGAGTAATCGAGCTGTCCCAGCAACCGTATAGCCGACGAAATTCACATACCACTGCAATAGCGGGAAGGGTGAATGGAGGAAGAAGCTTAGCCGGTAGACCTGCCTGTAAAATTCAGTATCGTCTCCTGGGGGTGAGATGGAAATGGATCAATACACTTGACTCATTTTCCGATTGCCGGAGAATGAGTCTTTTATGTGCAAAAAAAAAACGATCAAAGGAGTAACTCATGAACAAAAAAGTTATGTGGATTATCATTGTAGTATTGGTGGCACTTGTGTCATTGTTTATGTACAATCAGTACTTGGCACCACAAGCGACCGAAGGTGAAAAGGCTGTCACTGTAGAAGTGATTGCCGAATCTCAAGGCATCGAGAAAATTTATGATCTCAATACGGACGCTGAATACCTTTATGACCTTTTGATGGAAATCCAGGACGATGTCAAACCTGAGTTTGAGGAAGCCAGTTTTGGAATATATATCACTGGACTTGAGGGATATACTGCCGATGAAGCGAAAAATGAGTTCTATGCCATCAAAGTCAATGGAGTGGATGCTGTAGTGGGAGTCAAAGAATTGCCGGTAGTCGATGGTGAAGTGTATCGATTTGAATTGAGTAACTGGTAATGAAGGCCAGTGACATCACCCTGATTGCCATACTCTCGGCTTCACTTACCGCTGGAAAATTGGTGCTGAGCGTTGTGCCAAATGTGGAAGTTGTGACATCTCTGTTGATCGTATACACGGTTATGTTTGGAATCAAACGGGCAATGTTTGCCACAATCGTGTTTGTCACAACAGAAGTGCTCATGTATGGGTTTGGTACGTGGATCATGGGGTACTATGTCATTTGGCCAATGTTGATCTTACTGACGCATTTTATTTCAAAACACACAAAATCAGAATATGGGTTCGCCATACTGGCGTCGATCTACGGTTTTTCATTCGGGCTATTCTTTGCTCTTTTTGAATCGATTTTCTACGGCATCAGTTACGCGATACCGTACTGGATCAGTGGATTGCCGTTTGATATAGTACATGGGGTTTCGAATTTTATTATTGTGCTAGTTTTGTTTAATCCGATCACAAAAACAATTGAACATTTAAAAAAAGAATGAATGGCGACCTGTCGCCATTCATATTTTTTTGCTATAGTGATAATAAGAAAATCAGTTTGGGAGGCACGATAAATAATGGGCATAAAATACACACTTTTAGATATAGCATGCATGTTCATGGCATATGCCGCAATTGGATGGGTTTGGGAAACCACATATGTGTCATTCAAAATGGGTAGGTACACCAACAGGGGATTCCTCAGGGCTCCAATCATACCGATCTATGGATTCGCAGCGACAACCATCATGATTATGATGAGTTTCGTTGAACCGGTATTACCCACAGAACCCTTTTTATTTTTGGTCACCTCGATCGTATATATTGCAGTGGTGGCATCCGCATGGGAGTATGTCACTTCATTTGTGATGGAGTGGGCGTTCAAAGCGAGATGGTGGGATTATTCCAAAAGGGCATTTAATCTACATGGACGTGTCGCTCTTGGAGTCTCGGCGTTTTGGGGGCTTGGAGGGTTTGCACTTTGGTACTTCGTGAACACTGAACTTCTAAGTGCTTTTAGAGCTGTGCCGATTGTCGTTTTGAGATCTATTGTAGCGGTGTTTTACTTTGGTGTGCTGGTCGATGCGACGTTCACACTCAAAGAACTCATCAATCTTCGTGCTGTCGTCATTAAGATGCACGCTTCCATAGGCGAAGTCATCGATGAAATCGGCGATCGAATAGATGAGTTTGAAGAGAATATCGAAGTTTGGATGGATGAAATCGAGGAACGTGTGGCGCTCAGCAGAATCATTGAAAAAGGTAAGAAATATGCCCGTTTCTATCGAAATTATCCAAATGCAACCACGAGAAAGTTGCCACTTGTCTTCAACACACTGAGAGAGAAAATCAAAAGATGATGAATGGATTTGGCCATAGGCTGTTAAATGACCTCAAAAAAGGGTAAAAAATCAAAAACTATACTCATTTGAGGGGTGTTTATGTTTATTCGATGGATTACAAAGACCGGAAAAACTGCATTATTGGTCTTTATTTGTCTTGTGGTTATGACGCTGCCGGGACAATCCGCTGTAACACGTCCAAAATTGATATTTGGTGATGACATCTATTATCCTCCATACAGTTATCTGGATGAAAATGGAGAACCAACGGGTTACAATGTCGAACTTGCTAGAGCTGTCGGCAATGCCATGGGATATGATGTTGAAATCAGACTCGATGAGTGGCATCTAATCAGAGATGCCCTAGAAGAAGGTGAAATCGACGTCATATCTGGGATGTTTCATTCCGAAGATAGGGAGAGTATATATAGCTTTTCAATCGATCACAGCGCAATGACCGGGGATATCTTTACAAAGCAAGGTGTATTTTTAACGACGATTGATGAGCTGAGGGATCAGACTGTAGCAGTACAAAAAGATGATATTGTTGCAGAGTATCTCGATGGTCTCGGACTGAATATAAAGCTACTGGAGGTTTCGACAGTAAAAGACGCACTGATGATGGTTGAAGAAGGAACTGTAGAGTATGCGGGAGTCCTTAAGGCACCGGGGCTTTACATTTTGAGTGAATATGGCATCAAAGACCTTAAAGCTCAGGAATTTGGTTTTCTCAGTCAAGGGTATGCTATGGCAGTTAGAAAAGGTGACGAGGATCTCATACATATTCTTAATGGAGGACTTCAACTGGTTAGGGCGACTGGAGAATATGATATCATTTATGGGAAGTGGCTGAGTGCGCTTGAAGAAAGAGGCATAGAGTACTTTTTCAGGCGCTATAAATGGGTATTGGTAACTTCAGCTCTCTTATTGATTTTACTGATTGGTACAAATCTTTTCCTCAGATATATGGTGGAACAGAGGACAAGGGCTCTAAAGAAAATGAATTTCAATCTTCTGGAGAGTGAATACAAAAATAAGGCGATTCTCAACGCACTTCCAGATATTGTATTCACACTGGATGGCCACGGCACTTTTCTAGATTGTCAGCATGGAGATGGACATGAATTGTTTGCACCAAAGGAAGTTTTTATCGGAAAGACAATAGAAGAAGTCTTGCCGTCCCAAATAGCAAAAAAAAGTATGACTGCACTTAGTACAGTCATGGAAACAGGATCTATGCAAAATATTGAATACGACATGGCAATTGGAACTGGAACATTATCCTTTGAGATGAGAATGGTAAGGTCGGGTCCAAATGAAGTGATTGCCATCGCTCGAGATATCACTGAAGATAAAATAAGACGCGAGCGTGTGGAGTTTCTCAGTTATCACGACCAATTGACCGGACTTTACAATAGAAGGTTTTTTGTGGAAGAATTACACCGGCTTGATGTGGAAAGGAATTATCCATTGTGCATCATCATGGCAGACGTTAATGGCCTTAAGTTGATCAATGACTCATTCGGCCATGTGGTTGGAGATGAGCTGCTCATTAAAGTCTCTGAAGTACTTAGGGAAGCCTGTCGTGCGGATGAGATCATTTCAAGAATCGGTGGCGATGAGTTTGTCATCCTGATTCCGAATATTGAGAACGCACATGCCGAGCAACTGATTGAAAGAATTCAGTCGCTAGCAGCTGGTGTGAAGGTGAGTTCAGTCAACCTTTCTGTTTCGTTCGGATGGGATGTCAAAAAAAATCCTGACGAGGACATCCAGGAAGTGTTCAATAATGCAGAGGACATGATGTACAGAAGGAAACTCCTTGAAGGTCCAAACATGAGGGGAAAAACGGTGGACATCATCATTGACACCATTAATTCCAAGAGCAAGGTGGAAAAAGAACATTCAGAGAATGTTGCAAAACTTTGCAAAGCCTTTGCAAAGTCACTGGATTTCACTGAACGCGATGTAGAAGCGATGAAGACCATCGGTCTATTGCATGATATCGGAAAAATCGCAATCAATGATGAATTGCTTTATAAAAAAACTGAACTGACAACTGAGGAATTTGAGGATATCAAGAAGCACTCAGAAATAGGATATAGAATACTGAGCTCAGTCAATGATTTTGCAGATATTGCAAATTTCATTCTCCATCATCATGAAAGATGGGATGGGACGGGATATCCGATGGGGATCTCTGGTGAGGAGATTCCACTGGAATCTAGAATCATTGCCATTGTGGATGCATACGATGCAATGATCAATGATCGACATTATAAGAATAAAATGTCTGTGGAAGAAGCTAAGGCGGAACTTAAAAGAAAAGCTGGAACACAGTTTGATCCACGATTGGTTTCTTGGTTTATAACTAAAATCAATCCTACAGAGCAAAAGCCCTTCACATGATAAGGTCATGGTAAGGGCTTCACTTTTTTTGTGAGATGGAATGTGTCAGTTTTTTGATTTTATCCCTGGTTTTGGGACTGATGAGTTCAACCGCTGTACAATACTTGTCAATCAATGAGACGACCAACGATTCTTTATACTTGGGAATCTTGTTGAGTGTCAGTGGCCACATATGTTTTAAAATGATGTCTTTTTCAATTTCAGTGAGTTCAAAATGTGACTCCGCGTTTTCCAGGGCAATTTCAGGATGAGCGAACCCGTGAAGTTTTTCACTGCGACGTTCCTCGTGCCAATCGTATAGGAAAAAATCGTGTAAAAGTGCACCTCTGGCTGCGGCAGCTTCATCACAACGGAGCTTTTTACAGATTTGGTAACTTTTATAAGAGACAAAGACGGAATGTTCCAGACAGTTGAGATCACGATGTTGAATGTAGTTTTTCATATCGTGTAAATGTTCGTTATCCCAGAATTCTTCAATGGTGATCAGGTAGGGGTCCAAATTATCTTGATCCATTTGATGTCACCTCCCATTTGATATTTATACCCAGTTATAGTGTCAATATGATATAATCATGAAAGATTATTGAGAAAAGGTGAAGAACATGAATTTATTGACTGTAGAAAATTTAACCAAATCTTATACCGAAAGAAAGCTTCTGAATGGAGTGACTTTTGGACTTGAAGATACAGATAGAGTGGGCATCATCGGTGTCAACGGCACTGGGAAATCAACATTTTTGAAAATAATAGCGGGAGTAGAACCCCCAGATGAAGGAAAAGTCACCAAGGGAAATCAAGTGAACATCGAGTACTTGTCTCAGGTCATCGATTTTGACCCAAATCAGACAGTGATTGAAGAAGTATTCAAAGGGCATTCGAAGAATCTTCAACTCGTCAGACGATATGAGGCAGCCATCTCGGATGAAAACTCATCGTCTGATCTTATTTTGAGACTTACAGCAGAAATGGATTCAACTGGTGCATGGGCGCTTGAAAGTGAGGCGAAAACAGTCCTGACAAAACTGGGCATACACGATTTCAATCAAAAGGTAGGAACACTTTCCGGAGGACAACGTAAACGCGTCGCCCTGGCATCGGCACTCATCAATCCCGCAGAAATTCTCATTCTCGATGAGCCAACCAACCACCTCGATTCGGAAACCATCGATTGGCTGGAGAATCATCTCAAATCGAGAAAAGGTGCACTGCTCATGATTACCCATGATCGTTACTTCTTGGACAGGGTCGTGAACAAGATCATTGAGATCGACGGTGGCAATCTGTACTCTTATGAAGGCAATTACAATTATTACCTGGAAAAGAAAATTGAGCGTGAGGAACGTTCGGTATCCATAGAATCAAAAAAGCGCAATTTGTACAAAAAAGAGCTCGCTTGGATCAGAAGAGGCGCACAAGCCCGATCGACCAAACAAAAGGCTAGAATTGACAGATTTAATGATCTCAGTGACAGCCTGGATTACTCGCAAGGGGAAAAACTGGATATGTCTGTTGCGGGAACTCGTCTTGGTAGAAAGATCATTGAGATTGAAAACATATCCAAGAGTTTCGGAGATCTGCATCTGATCAAGGATTTCACATATACCGTCCTCAGGGATGACCGGGTTGGTATACTTGGGCCCAACGGTATGGGAAAATCTACGTTGATCAATATCATCACAGGAAAACTGAAACCGGACACAGGAACCGTAGATACAGGAGAGACCGTTAAAATCGGCCTTTTCTCTCAAGAAAATCAAGACATGGATTCCGAGATGCGCGCCATAGAATTCATAAAAGAAGGCGGGGAATATGTAGAGACCTCGGACGGATCAAAGATTACAGCTGCACAAATGATGGAGAGGTTCTTGTTCGACAAGACACTCCAGTGGACCCCGATCGGAAAGCTTTCCGGTGGTGAACGAAGAAGACTCCAACTTCTGAGAATCCTTATGGAGGCGCCCAATATTTTAGTGCTTGATGAACCGACCAACGATCTGGATATCTCCACCTTGACTGTACTTGAAGACTATATCGAGGGGTTTCCCGGAGCGGTGATCATCGTCTCCCACGACCGTTATCTACTCGACAAAGTCGTCGAGAAGCTTTTTGTCTTTGAAGGGAATGGCCAAATTGTAAGCTATACGGGCAACTATGCTTACTTCAGTGAGCTTAAGGCGACAGAGTCAGCTAATGCACCTAAGGAAAAGAGTGAGGTCAAAGTCAAAGAAAGATCAAAATCCAGTTCAGACAAAGTCAAATTCAGTTTTGCTGAGCAAAGGGAATGGGATGAGATTGACAGTGTGATTGAAAAACTCGAAATTGAGCTGAGTAACGTCAGTACTTTAATAGAACAGACTACAACAGATTATGAGGCACTTGAGCAACTGCTCAGTGAAAAACATGCACTTGAAATTGCACTTGAAGAAAAAATGGAGCGTTGGGTCTATCTCAATGAAATTGCAGAGAAGATGTAAACCAAGTTTATTACAATAAAAACAGCGGATTCAAATTAATTTGAGCCCGCTGTTTTTGCGCTTACATTTTAAGTTCGAGACTATTTTTTGGACAGACATCGATGCATTTGAGGCACTTTGAACAGCTGAAAGCTTCAGAAGATGTCTCTTTGTTTTTTTTGTAAAGACTCATCGAAGTATTGAGCGATGAGATGTAGCAAGCCTTGTCGCAGAGGCCGCACGATGTGCAGGTGGCTTCATTGCGTTTGATTTTAAAAAGTGAGTACTTGTTGAGGAAACCTTGAACCCAAGAAATTGGACAACCAAGTTTGTAGTAATTGTACATGTGCGTTTTGGATTGATCTTCACTCATGTTTCGTGTCATGAATTCCATGATTAGTCCCATGGGACACATCCACTTACAGAACATCTTTCCGAATACTGCTCCTAGAACAATGGATACCCCAAAGACTATCGCGAGTCCATTTGAAAATACCGAGATTACATAAAAGACTAGTCCGCTGAATGCAAATTGTATAGGTCTTCTGTATTTAGACAAATTCATACCATACCCCTTTCGCCAACCCCCTATAGGTGGGGGTACGAAAAAAAGTATATCATATCCTATGCGGTTTGTAAAACATGAGATGCATCCAAATGACGCATTTCTATCACGAGGAATAGTGCAGTGACCAGTGATGCGATCAAATCGGCGGTAGGACCTGCATACCATACACCCATGAGTCCAAAGAACTGAGGCAAAATGAGTAGCATCGGAATAAGGACTATGACCTGTCTGAGCAACCCAAGGAACATGGATTTAGGAGCTTTTCCCACTGCTTGGAAGTAGTTTGAGCTGATGATCTGGAAACCGATGATTGGCAACATGACCAGAAACGTTTTCATACCAACAGTCGCGACACTGATCAGCTCAGGATCGTCGTTGAACATTTTGATCATGGACACTGTGAAAAATTGAGTCATGATGAAACCAAAAGTCGATATGATTGTACCACCTGCGATTGCATATTTAAGTGCTTCCTTCACGCGATTATATTGTTTGGCACCATAATTGAATCCGATAATGGGTTGAGCGCCTTGATTGATTCCAAAAATCGGCATGAGAAAGAACATTGCAAGTGAGTTGATGACAGTCATCGCACCAATGGCGATATCTCCTCCATTGGCTTTGAGGGCATTGTTGGAGATGATGGTCACAAGACTTGCGGCAACCTGCATGAAAAATGGCGACATTCCTATGGCTACTATGCTACCCACTATGGCAGCGTTCGGTTTGAGATTCTCCTTTTTGAGTCTCAATTTGCTCTTTCCGGATAAGAAATATCTCATCACCCAAATGGTCGTCACAAGTTGCGATATGATAGTTGCAATCGCAGCGCCTCTGATGCCAAGACCGAAAGCGAAGATGAATATCGGGTCGAGAATGATGTTTGTGAGCGCTCCAAGTAGCATGGTGTACATGGCAATTTTCGGATTGCCCTCGGCACGGATGACATTGTTGAGGCCAAAGCCTATGCCTTGAAAAAGTGAGCCCATTAGGATAACAGTCATATACTGATTGGCGTATTCATAAGTTGCTGGACTTGCGCCAAATAAGTAAAGCAGTGGTTCTTTAAAGATCAGTCCGATGATCATAACACTTCCCATGATCAGAATCAGCATGGTAAAAGCATTACCTAGAATTTTCTCAGCATCTTCGTGACGTCCTTCTCCCAGTCTGATGGAGATTCTTGAAGCCGCACCGATACCGATGAGCATACCAAAAGCCATCATCAGGATCATCATAGGAAGTGACAAACCGATGCCAGTCATAGGAAGTGGTCCGAGCCATCCAATATAGATGCGGTCTACGACATTGTAAAGTGCATTGACCATCATACCCACGATAGCGGGGATGGAGAATTTTAGAAGTAGTTTCCATATCTTTTCAGTCATTAATAATTCGTTGTTTGACATATCTTTCCTCGTTTCAATTATTCTGTTTTCTATAAGCCTTGGAGTTGTCTGAAAGCTTGCAGATTAGAGTTTGTAGTGTAGAGCGTTCTTCATCGCTGAGATTTTGAAGCAATATATCGTCCCAATCCATGGCAACTTTATAGAGTTCTTTTCTGAGCGCATTGCCCGCATCTGTAATGAAGACATTGTTGATTCTGTGATCGATCTCGTTGCGATCACGTTTCACAAGACCGCTTGTCTCAAGCTTCTGTAGGGCTCTTGTTGTCGTGGCTTTGTCCATGTCCAGAGCTTTACTGATTTCATCTTGTGTTGACCCATTGTGGTTAAAAAGATAAAAGAGAAAAATATATTGACCGCTGCCGATATCGTGATGGCTCATGGCCTGGTCGATATAAGCTTTCCCGTTGCGGTAAATCATGGAGATGGATTTGCTGAGTTTGAAGCAATTTGGATCTTGACTCATGATCAATTCCTTTCTATGACAGAATAGTTGCGTTTACAACTATTCTAGAGACAATTGGTTGCGTTGTCAACTAAAAAAATAAAGATAGAATGTTACCCCATGGAATGGTAAAATAGACTCGAAGCGTTCACAAATCTAGATAAATGACGGAGAATCGGCGACATGAAGAAATGGATTCATAACGAAATTTTAATAAAAATCGTGTTTGTACTCGGTGTGGTTGCCTCACTATGGGTAAAAGCATCTTACCTGCATTACTCAATAGGACTCAGTCCCGAATTCAAAATAGGAAGAGTCCATGTACTGCTTGCTTTCAGCGCACTGATTATAGTGTTTTTAAATAAACTGATCTTTCAGAGGAAAGCGATTTACAGTCTTATTGTCACGGACATACTCGTGTCATTCGTTTTTTTTGCGGATACGGTCTATGGAAGGTATTATGGGATTCCTCTGACTATCCCGATTTTGTATCAACTGGGCTTTATGGATGATGTGGCTGGCAGCACTTTTTCATTACTCCGCGTAAAAGACCTGGTCTTTGTAGTGACAATCCCAGTTATGATCACCTATGCGTATTATTTCAGAAAGACTTTAAAGGAAAAGAATTCCTGGAAACGAAATGTATTGATCGCTATCTTACTGGTGGCATCTATTATTGGATTCAAGTGGAGTGCCAGTGATGTGAATAGAATGCACCATGCCTATGAACGCAAAAACATCGCAAAGGATCTCGGCGTATATTATTTTCATGGTTATGATATTGTGGATTTTGCCAGAAACAAATGGTTCACCAGTACCTCTATGGATGAAGCAGAAGTAGAGATTATAAATAGTTACCTTTCATCAAAGCCGTCAGGACAGGAAGTCCAGGCACTTTATGATACCAATATGAATCTTGTCATCATTCAAGTGGAGGCCATGCAGGAATTTGTGGTCGACCTCGAAATCGAGGGAGAACA
>JAIOSU010000008.1 GCA_021107455.1 Clostridiales bacterium
GGGTATAAAAATAATGACAGAGCATTAAAATATCCTTTAAGATTATGGCGAGTTTTATATAGAGACAGCAGTGAGGAAGTCTCTGAGATTTTAGAGTCCTCGTTCAATAAAAATCACATCATTCACATGAATGGGAATGAAAGTGTTGTTTTTGTCGCGACCGACGAAATCACACCATATGAGTTGTTGGGAGTTCTGGAATCTGAGGCTTTGACAAGTGTAAGAATCATTATAAGCAATTCAGTCTCACATGCATCAAGTATTCATAGAGCTTATGTTGACACCATTGAACTTTCTGATCTTGGGAAACGCATTAAAGAAAAGGCTCAAATCATAAAATATGAGGATATGTTATTTCCTATGTTTGTGAGTCAACTGAGAAAAGCGAATGGACTGGATCTCATTACAACTTCAGTGGTTGATTCCGAACTTGAACAAACAGCAATGGTTTTTTTTGAAAACAATTTAAATATAACTGAGACGGCAAACAAACTGTTTATTCATAGAAATACACTGATTTACAGGCTCAATAAACTCGAAAATATTTCAGGTTATGACATCCGAAAATTCAATGATGCCATCAACTATTATTTGAGCTACCTTGCAAATCAGATCAAATGACAGTACACAGTCGAAAAGTCCCTCAGGGACTTTTTATTTTATATTAGGGGAGGTTAAACATGGCATTTAACAATGATTTTCTTTGGGGATCGGCATCTGCGGCATACCAAATTGAAGGGGCACATGATGTAGATGGTAAGGGTGCTTCCATTTGGGACATATGGGCGCATATGCCAGGGAAAACTTTTGAAGGAACAAATGGTGACATAGCTTGTGATCACTATAATAAGTATAAAGAAGATGTTGCGCTGATGAAGGAGATGGGACTGCAAACATATCGTTTTTCTATAGCGTGGACTAGAATACTGCCTCAAGGAACTGGTGAATTGAACGCCAAAGGCATTGAATTTTACAATAAACTAATTGATGAACTTATTGATTCAGGTATTGTTCCGATGGTCACGTTATACCACTGGGACTTGCCTCAATCCCTTCAAGATCAGTACGGAGGTTGGGAATCCAGAGCAATTATTGATGATTTTGTAAATTATGCAAAAATCTGTTTTGAATATTTTGGTGATCGTGTCAAACACTGGATCGTAATGAATGAACCAAACATTTTCACTTCGCTTGGATACATGCTCAAATTACATCCGCCAGGAGTACATGATGAGAAACTGTTCCTAAAGACGTTCCATCATACTGTACTAGCACATGCGAGGACAGTTTTGGCATATAAGGAAATGAAGCAAGACGGACTTATTGGTTCCAGTATTGCATATTCACCATCTTATGCGGCTACAGATAAGGCAGAAGATTTGGAAGCGAAAGAAATGTTCGATGCCACAGGACCATTATGGTATTTGGACAGTTATTTCAAAGGAGAATATCCTGAAAAGGCAGTTGATTATTATACAGTAAAGCAGGTGATGCCCGTAGTGGCTGATTCGGATTATGATGAGATGAAACGTGCTGCACTTTTGTGTGATTTCATAGGTATCAATTATTATCAAACATCAACCGTCGCTCATAATCCAGTCGATGGAGTAGGATTCTCTGGCATGAATACCTCAGGAAAAAAAGGGACACAATCCGATAATGGTGTACCTGGTCTTTATAAGCATGTTAGAAATGAAAAACTTGAGTACACCGATTGGGATTGGGCAATCGATCCAGATGGACTCAGATACGGGCTTGAACTACTGAAAGAACGCTATAATTTGCCAATCATTATCAGTGAAAATGGACTTGGAGCTTATGACACAGTTACACCTGAAGGGAAAATTGAAGATGACTATAGAATAGATTATCTGAGAAAACATGTTATGGCATGTGAGCGTGCAGTAGAACATGGAGTTGATTTGATGGCATATTGCACTTGGTCTTTTACAGATCTTTTAAGTTGGCTCAATGGTTATAAAAAGCGATATGGATTTGTTCATATTGACTTTGAATCGGATGATTTGATCAGAACCAAGAAAAAATCTTTTGATTGGTATAAAAATCTGATTGCCTCAAACGGCAAAACACTTTAGGTGGAATTATGAATTATGTCGCAATGGATATTGGTGGATCGGCAATAAAAGCAGGAATAATCAGTTCAGATGGCAAAGTACTCAAAAAAACCAGTATACCTACTCCAACAAGGTGTTTCGATGACCTGATCGAAGTTCTTTCCGGAATTGTCGAATGGGCTATGAAGGAAACTAAGATTCATGGAATTGCACTTAGTCAACCTTGCGCCACAGATGCAACAACGGGTGAAGCGCTCAGTGAAGGATCTCTGATTTATATCAAAGATACCAATCCGTCAAAAGTTTTAGGTGAAAAGTATGCTTTACCCTATGCGGCCGCAAATGATGGAAATTGTGCTGCACTTGCTGAAGTTTGGATCGGTAATGCAAAAGAATTCGGCAACGTGGCACTAGTTGTGTGTGGCACTGGAATCGGTGGTTCCGTATTGATCGATCAAAAAATCGTAGGCGGGAAAAATAATTTTGCCGGTGAGTTCGGAATGTTCGTCACAGGGTTTGACGAGGATAGAAATCCTGTCATTTGGAGTGGCAATGGATCGACAAAGGCATTGGTGGACGATTACGCGAAACGATCAGGAAATGATCCCAAGTCCCTTGATGGAAAAGAAGTTTTCGCTCGTTCTGATGCCGGGGATCCAATAGCAATGGCTTGTGTATCAGATTTTTTTAAAATTTTCGCATACGGTGTTCATGACA
>JAIOSU010000308.1 GCA_021107455.1 Clostridiales bacterium
CAATAAAAAGAATATGCAAGGAGCTCGAAAACGATGAAACTACTTTTAATTGAAGGAGACTAATTATGCATACGAATGAAGTGATCACTCTAGTGGTTCTCGTCTTGATATCATTGATTTTTTTTGTCTTAGGATACTTCCAATTTAAAGAGAAAGGCGTTCTTTTAAATAATGCCTATATATATGCTTCAAAAGAAGAACGTAAGCAGATGAATAAAAGACCACATTATCGCCAGTCCGCAGTTGTATTTGTCATGATCGGTATTATGTTCTTGTTCAATGCGATTGAAATGTTTTTCAAAAGCGGATGGTTGTATTATTTTTCGATTGGATTGATTATCTTATTGATTATATATGCAATTGTATCCTCGATTATGATCAATAGAAAATAAAGTAGAGTAAGGAGACCAACATGAACAGATATGAAGAAGGTTTAAGATTAATTGAAGAAAGTTGTGGCAACGGAAAAGATAATGTCATCGCCCTATCAACCATCGCATTGGAATTGAGTGCTGAAGGAAACCCATACCCCAATGTCCGTGAAGTAGACGCTTATTATGAAAATGGCGTGTTCTATGTGACGACTTCTGGCAAATCCAATAAGATACAGCAAATTGCTCAAAATAAAGAGGTTGCATTTTCAGTTTGTTTCGAAGGCATTTCCGGAAGTGGAGTTGGCGAAAACCTCGGATGGGTTTTAGATCCTAAGAATACTGAAATTAGGACAAAACTTCGAAAAGCATTTATCGATTGGTACGATGCTGCTAATAATGAACAGGATGAAAATTGCGTTATTTTGGCAATACATATCAGGAGATGTACAATATTTAGAGATCATGGCGCTGTGCGTTACGATTTGGACTTTGTGAAAAAGTTAGAGATTGGAGAGATTTGAATGAGTAGAAAAGTGATGGTTTTCATAGCCACAAGTTTGGATGGCTATATCGCTACTGAGGATGATTCATTAGATTGGTTATTTAAGGTGGAAGGTGAAGGGGATAACGGATATTCGGAGTTCTATGAAACTGTAGATACAATAATTCTTGGTAGAAGAACCTATGATTGGATCATGAATGTTGAAAAAGAAAATTTCCCATATAAGAATAAGAAGTGTTATGTATTCACCAGGTCAAGAAATGAACCCAATGATTATGTAGAGTTTGTTGATGGCGACATTGTTGAATTAATAAATTCGTTAAAGCGTGTTGAAGGGAAAAACATTTGGATTGTTGGTGGAGGAGACTTATTAGCCTATTTTTTTAAAGAGAATCTTGTAGATGAGTTGATCATTACTATTGCACCAACCATCATTGGAACGGGTATCCCTTTATTTAAAAAACAGAATATTGAATTGGAACTGGAATTAAAAAGTGTTCGGCGGTTTAATCAATTTGCTGAACTTCATTATGTGAAGAAGGAGATTATCCATAGAAAATAAAGGATAGTGAATGTATGAGTGAGTTAAAATGGCCCAAAAGAATTGAAACAAATAGATTGATTTTGCGCGAGTTAAAAGAAACGGATATAGAATTTGTTTTTCATCACTTCAGCAATGAAGATGTTTGTAGATATCTTTATGATGAAGAACCTCTAACTCGGCATGAAGAAGCAATGGAGATTATAAGGTGGTACAGTGATTTTGAGTTAATAGACCATTGCAGATGGGGCATTGAACTTAAAAAAACGGGTACACTAATCGGGACCTGCGGGTTTCATTGTTTAGATGGAAAGAACAAGATTGTTGAAATAGGTTATGATTTGAATAAAGACTATTGGCGACATGGATATATGACTGAGGCACTTAATCAAGCTTTAGGTGTCGCCTTTAACAATATGAATATCAATAGGATTCAAGCTTTTGTATATACTGGAAACGAGGGGTCATATAAGTTGCTAGAATCTTTAGGATTTATGAGAGAAGGTACTGTAAGAGATAAACACTTTTATAATGGACAGTACTATGATCATTTTTGTTATTCTCTTTTAGCTAATGAAAGAAAATAAATAAATGATTCATTGAAAAGTTTTGACTAAATATGGAGGCACGTATGAGAACTCGCTATTACTTAGGTTGGTTTAATGATTTTTTTATTGAGAAATTAGTCGTGTTGTTACAAGAAGATATAACTGAAAGAAAATCGATTGTTATGGTTAGCGCGAATCCATTTCTAACTGGAGATGACGAGGTTGGTGCCACTGAACGCTCATGGCTAGATCAAGCCAATATTGTATTTGAAGAGTATCATTTGATTGATTATGGTGTTGAGAAGATTGAAGCTCAAAGACTAATTGAAAATGCTTCAGTCATTTTCTTATTGGGTGGAAACACCATAGAACTGAATGAACTTTTGGTTCAATATGAATTGATGGATTTGATCAAAAAAAGTAATGCCATTGTACTGGGAGCAAGTGCGGGTGCAATCAACATGTCTGCCAAATGGTTATGCTCTAAGTTCACTGGTTACGAAGTTGAAACAAGCTCTATTTACACCGGCATCGGAATTGATGATTTTTCTGTTCTGTCCCATTTTGACCTAGAAAATAACCTGGAGAAGATTCAAGTAGAACTCTCCCCATTATCAGAAGTAATTGATGTATATGCATCGAACAAAGATTGTGCGATACGTGTAAAGGGAGATAAAATCGACATTATAGGTGATGTGTATTTAATTTCTAACTCAAAAGTTCAGAAATTGGAAGAGACGGTGTAGTGAAGGAGAAGAGATGTATAAAATAATAAGAAGTGATATTAATGAAGACTGGGCACACTCCGGGATTGTTGAAGTTGGGGATTTGATTTTCGTAAGTTACTGTGTCGGAAACATCGGAAGGCCAATTGAAGATCAAATTAATGGTGCGGTTGATCATTTGGAAGAGAGACTAAAATCGATAGGACAATCTCTTGAATGTGTCGTGAAAATGGATTGTCTCTTTAGAGATATATGGAATATCCCGGTTTTAGAAAAAGTATTAAAGGAAAGATTTAATGGTAAGTATCCTGCTAGAAAATCTATTCAGACTGAATTTGCTCATCGAGGCGGTGAAGAAGGTCTGCTATTCCAATTGGATGCAATATGTGCAAGAATTTAACTATAAAAAATGAGAGGCGAAAAATGAAGTTTATTATTGATCTAGATGGCACACTACTGAATGGTGATCAATCGAATTTAGATTCTGTTGAGTTCATGAAGTACTTGAATGACAGAAATTTTGATTATTTAGTCATGACAAATTCAATAAAATCGCCATCATTAATACAAGAAAAATTGAAGAATGTTGGTATTGATATTGGCATAGATAAAGTAATGAACCCGATAAACGCGATTAACTGCTATTTAAAAATCAGAGGATTAAGTAATGTCTTTGTGGTGGGCAGTCAAATGGAAATTGAGCAAATAGATGGAGTCATAAACAATGAAAATCCCGAAATTGTTATCCTTCTAGACTTTGAAAAGACGAATGTCAATTACAACAAACTGCAAGAAGTCTTTAGTTTAATCTGTAAAGGAATTCCTGTAATAACAGCATCAGGGTCCAATTATTACTTAAAGAATGGACAAAAGGTTTTGGATACAGGTTCTTTTGCGTGTCTGCTGGAAACTGCGGGTGAAATGACCATTCCGGTATTTGGTAAGCCTTCATATGAGTATTTCATGTCAGGCTTAAGATTGTTAAATGCTTCATCTAGAGAAGTGATTGTAATTGGAGATGACTGGAAGACTGATATTAAAGGCGCTTTGGAAGTTGGTTGCAAACCGGCGTTAATCAAATCTGGGAAGTACGTTGAGGGTGACGAGCTCAATGTACCGCAAGCAATGTGTTTGGAAAGTTTTATGGATGTTTTTAAGGTTGACTTAAGGAGCTGAGATTATGGCAAAAAGCAAATTGTTGTTGGCGAAGTGGTTCAGTACGAAGATTCGTATCGGCTATGCTACATTCGTGGAACTGAAGGGATTTTAATTGGTTTAGCAGAGCAACTTTGAGATCGCTGAACAGAGATCGGAGAACAAGTATG
>JAIOSU010000287.1 GCA_021107455.1 Clostridiales bacterium
ATCAAATTACTCATATAAAATCAAATTTTTTCCGTTAGTATAGTTCATAATGATATCCTGTGAAGGCATATTGGACTGCTAGCGGAAATTTGTTTTTCAGCCTCAAATACCCATCGATTCCAGTGCAATGATTGAGATAGAGTTTTTCTATGCCAAAAACTTCAAATCTTTCTAAATGTTGATCCAATTGATCCAAAAGCGCACCACCAAAATGCATACCTCCTGATACTGAGTCAATTTTTTTGTGATTAAGCTTTTCAAATGCCGTCTTCAGTATATTGAGAATGCCTTTGTGTGAACATCCAGTAAACAAATGATTTTTGTTGCGTTCGTTAATCAACATGAACAATTCATCAGCAAACGGATCTTGAAGAAAATTCATATCAGACTTTTCAAAAAAATCGCCTTCTGATACCAAATCATGTGTGTAATCATAAATTTCAGTGATCAGTTTGACTCCTGGAAATATCTCAGTGTCATCCTCCAAAAAAACGAATGAATTCGGATAATCTTCAAGAGGTTTCTTCAAAGAAAATCCAACAAATTTTTTTACACTACCATGAACACTGTATTTTTCACTTAAAGCTCTCTGCTTCAGATAAATAGTGGCATGATTGTTTATAGCAAGGAATGAATCCAATCCGCCGCAATGATCATAATGCCCATGACTGATGACAACTGCATCGACATCATTTAGATCTTCGGCCAAATAATTGGCATTGTGAACGATAGCACCAGTCTGACCAGTGTCAAATAGGATTGTTTTATTTTTTACTTTAATCAAGAATGATAAGCCATGCTCCGCAGTTAAACCTTCGCCATAGACCAAATTGTCGATGAGCGTCAATATTTCCATAATAATCCTCCTGTAGATTGCCTTATATTCAATAAAGAAGTGCTTTGATCAATTTCCACGTGACATTTTGTTGATCGTCAATCTCATACTCCAGTAAAGCATGCCCTAAAATGTGACCATCTTCAAAGTAACCAAGAACCCACTGGGTATTTATGATTCTCGATTCTGTCGGCCACCATCTCATAGTGCCGCCCAAAACCCCTTCATACGGAATCAAGTCATTTTCTTCGTTCAATGTTTCAAGTAAACTTTCAGGAGTATTAAACCCTTTATCCTTCAAGTGTACCATAACAAAATCAAATGGAATGATTGCCGAATCAATTTTTGTTTGTAATACATCAATTTCGCTTTTGAGCAACTCTGTCTCTTGTTTTTTTTCAACAATCAAAGAAGTGACATCATCAACCAAACGTTCTTTTTCGGCACTCAGCAATCTAATCTCGGAAGCCAGACGTTCCTTTTCGCTAGTCAACAAATCCAGCTCGGTCTCATAATTTTCAATGTCGTTTTGATGGACAATCATTTGACCCGTACTGAACAAAATTAGAAGGACAACAATTATGAAAACTCCTAAAATATGTTCTTTCAACCAATTCATCATAATTTTCATTGCAACCACCTCTACTCATATCATAGCATAAATTTGAGCAGAGTTAAGCGATTTAACAATACTGTAACGTTTGAAACTGTCGATAAAACCTAACGATTATTACCTGGCAAAATGTACATGGCGTAATAAGCATCAAATGTTAATTTTTCAGATTTGATTATAGTGGCGGTTTCGGTACCAACATATCTATAATGCCACGGTTCATACATATATCCGGTAATCATTTCCATGTTCTTGGGATATCTTAGGATGTAGCCATAATCATGTGCATTTTCCTGAAGCCATGCGAAAGCTTTTGTATCTTCGAACGCTTGTGAAACATCGTTGATGTCAATTGCAAGTCCTGTTTCGTGCTCTGAATGCCCCGGTCTTGCTGAATAGCGGTCTGCGTTTTTTTCGCCATTGTTGGTGTTGTACTTGTTATAGAGATAGGCTTGAAATTCATTTGAACGATATGCGGAAATGATTTTGAGTGATATCCCCTCTTCTTTGGCATGATTGGACATTTCAATAAAAGCATTGAGTGCATCACGGTCTAAATCATAGACTTTACCATCACTGACATGATATTCAATTGGAACTTCCTCGAGATTTTTGGGTGTGAAATCGCTTGGCAATTGGTTGAATTTGTTACAGAGCACCAGTAAATCATCTGGGACTTCTATTTCAACGATATGGGTATAAAAATCATAATCGAGATTCATGTTCACCTTCAAGACAACCTCAGCTGCTGAAAATGAAGGGTTGTTTTGTGCATAAGTTTTATAGCGATCCATTCTGGATTCCATAAAAAATGAAGTGTTTTCATAGTATAGTGGTTCCTGTTCGATTTCAGGAGTAACCACGACTTCAGGCTCTACTTCGTTTTCAGTTTCTGTCTCTATCTCATTTCCTGGAGGAACTACAGGTACTGGTTCCTCTTCAATTTCCGTTTCTACTTCCACTTCCACTTCATTATTTTCATTCATATCCGGACTTTCGCTATTATCTGTAACTTCAGGTTCATTATCAGGTTCATTTTCCACTTCCACAATTTGTGTGGGCTCATCATTAATCGGTCTTTGAAATTTAATAACAACTGCTTTAACAGCGATACCAAAAAGAAGAATAACGACAACACCAACTAGAATCAATGTCAATCTACGCAAAAATAATGAATTCATAAGCACCTCAATTTATTTTGAACTTAATGGTTTGATTAAATCTTTAATGACCTCTCCAGCTATGATCAAACCTGCTACGGAGGGGACGAATGCAATGCTTCCTGCAATAGTTCTTTTTCGGTTGAGCGGTGTCTCCACCACTCCAGTGTCTATAGGTTTCATGGCTTCTTCTTTTGAATAGACGACTTTCAGCTTTTTCACTCCTCTAGCTTTCAACTCCTTGCGCATGACTTTTGCAAGTGGACAGACCGAGGTTTTGTGGATATCCGCAACTTCAAATCTGGTGGGATCCAGCTTGTTTCCGGCACCCATGCTACTCATGATTGGAACTCCAGCTGCAATCGCCTTTTCCACCAGTAAAAGTTTTGAAGAGACTGTATCAATGGCATCCACAACATAGTCGAATTTTGAAAAATCGATAGAATCCACGTTCTCCGCATTGATAAAGGTACAATGCGTTTCAACGATTGCGTCGGGATTGATATCAAGAATTCTTTCTTTCATGACTTCCACCTTCATCAGGCCGATGGTTTTATGCGTTGCAATAATCTGGCGATTGATATTGGTGAGCGCCACACTGTCATTATCATAAAGGTGAAACTTCGAAACGCCCGTTCTGGCAAGTGCCTCAGCGGTAAAAGAACCTACTCCGCCAACTCCAAAAATTGCCACAGTCGATTGTTTTAAAAGTTCCACTCCTTCTTCTCCTATCAGTAGTTCAGTTCTTGAAAACGCGTTTAGCATGTTTCCTCCTCATAGCTTGAAATTCAATAGTTTTTTCGACTTATTATAACATATTTATACCCCTATTCCCAATCAAAGCTTGAACAGAATCCATTTGCAACTGTCGATTTCATATTTGATTACGATTATTTTTTCTGTGTTTTGAATGACACATTGACACGTAAAAACAATCATTTTATTTCCGGCGAGTTTCTCATATTCTTTGGTGATGATCTTATGAATCTTCACTATGGCAAATGCACCTGTCTCATCTTTGAGTCTAAATCTGACAGGATTTGGACTGCCCAGGTAATCAAACCAACACAGGACGTCAATGGCTTTATTTATAATTTTCACAAATCTTCACCACCTTGCCTCGTATTTATAGGATACTGCCCATCATTGGAAAATCATCTTCTCCGATGCCACCCGTCATCGGACGTATGCCACTGCCCACAAAACTGCCACGCATGATCGCAGAAGCGTCAAAACGTCCGCGTAGAATGTCCACGACTTGATCCAATTTCCTTTGTTTAT
The DNA here is from genome assembly GCA_021107455.1 of Clostridiales bacterium. Taxonomy (GTDB): domain Bacteria; phylum Bacillota; class Clostridia; order Peptostreptococcales; family Acidaminobacteraceae; genus Fusibacter_D. Next base: position 3,890 of record JAIOSU010000287.1, read on the forward strand.
CCCTGGAAATTCCGTCAAAAAAACTGATCTGTGTGAAATCGTTTTCGCAAAATTCAGAAACCCTGACACCGAGGTGACGAATGGTGCTTCCATCCCAAAGGGCATCAAAAAGTCTTCGGGCGACTTCGTAGATCTCATTTGTCTGATCGGTGGGCAAATTGAATTTTTCCTGATGTGATGCGTGTTCAAACAAATTGTTTTTAATTGAAATGCCTACCAGTCTGGTCATATAACCACTGTCCCTGAGACGCATGCCAACCATCTCACATAGACTGAGAATCACTAGGTGTGCTTCTCTTCTGGTTTCGACATCAAAAGCAATCGTAGTTGAATTACCAATACTCTTGATAATCAAATGATTGCTTTTCTTTACAGGGGAATATTCTCTGCCATGTGCATAATTCCATATTAATATGCCATGTGATTTCAATGTGAATTTCAAAATTTCCGGATCCGAATTGGCAAGGTCTCCAATGGTATAGATGCCCATCGCTCCAAGTTTGGGAATGGTCGCCCTACCTACCATAAAGAGGTCCCCTACAGGAAGTGGCCACATTTTTTCGCTCATCTCCAAGGGAAATATCGTGCTGACCGCATCCGGTTTTTTTAGGTCGCTACCCATTTTTGCAAGTAGTTTGTTGCTCGAAACACCAATGCTCACTGTAAATCCAAGCTCAGTTTTAATTCGTTCTTTGATGATATTCGCAAGTTCCACTGGGTCTCCAAAAAGTTTAAGGGAATCCGTGACATCCACAAAACATTCGTCAATGCTATAACGCTGAATTTGGGAAGCATATTCCTTTATGATTTCAACCATCGCATTGCTGGATTTGATATAAAGTTCATAGCGTGGAGGTGCAAGATATAACGAAGGACATTTTTTAAGAGCCTCCATCAAACTCTCGCCCGTCTGAATATTGAAAACTTTGGCAGGAATGCTCTTGGCAAGGATGATACCATGCCTTTTTTTAGGATCACCACCCACCGCAGATGGAATGGTTCTGATGTCTAGAGTTTCTCCATGCTGTAGTCTATAGATTGCTTCCCATGATAGATAGGCGCTGTTGACATCGATATGAAAGATTACTTTATCCATAAAAACAATCCTTTCAAAAAATAAAAATAGAACGCATGTTCTATATATATTATACAGAACGCACGTTCAATTGTAAAGAGTCAATTGAATTTAAT
>JAIOSU010000135.1 GCA_021107455.1 Clostridiales bacterium
AAAATATCGGGTCTTCCCACATATGAAGAATTGCTGGAATTGGCATTAAGTGAATAAAATAGTAAAATCATAAAAAACCCCCGTTACAGAATAAACTGTAACAGGGGTTTTTATAAGTTTGACCTATTTCTTTTTATTTAATCTTCTCATCCAGAAGTCAGCATTTTTGATGCCAAGTGCTTCTGGGTTGAATACTGGATCGATGCCGAGTTTCTTTTGAGCTTCATAGTCTTTAAGAGTAGCAACACCGACTTTTGTGAGCAATAAGATTGCAACGATGTTAAGCCATGCCATCAGACCAACGCCTACGTCACCAAGTGCCCAAACAGCACCAGTTGAGTTGATTGCGCCAACGAATGTCATTACAAGTAATAATACTCTTGTTACGTTGAAGACCAATTTGTGGTTCTTGAAGTTTCTAGCGATGTAAGCTACGTTAGACTCTGCATAGTAGTAGTAAGCCATGAGTGTAGAGAAAGCGAAGAAGAACAATGCGATCGCTACGAAACCTTTACCAAAACCAGGAATGAAAGTGTCAAGCGCCATTTGAGTGTACGCCGGACCAGGTTGAACACCTGCGATATTTTCGACCAAGATGTTTCCAGCTTCGTCGTAAATATTGTACATGCCAGTGATCAAAATCATGAATGCTGTTGCAGAACATACGAAAAGTGTGTCTACATAAACAGAAAACGCTTGAACCAAACCTTGCTTAGCAGGGTGAGAAACTTCAGCAGCTGCCGCAGCGATTGGACCAGTACCTTGACCAGCTTCGTTTGAGTAGATACCACGCTTAACGCCCCACATGATTGCTTGTCCAAGAACCGCACCAGTTGCAGCTTTTGCACTGAATGCATGAGAGAAGATCAATTGGAATACGCCAGGAATTTTGTCAAGATTAAGAACGATAATGATTACTGCAACGATAATGTAAGCAATCGCCATGAAAGGAACGATTATTTCAGCAGCTTTACCAATTCTCTTAACACCACCGAAGATGATAAGTCCGAGCAATACTGCCACGATAGCGCCAGTAGCTGCTGTAGGAATATTGAAAGCGGTGTTCATTGAAGATGCGATACTGTTTGCTTGAATTCCTGGTAAGAAGAATCCACAAGCAATAATTGCAGAGATTGCGAATAAGATACCATACCATTTTTGGCCAAGACCTTTTTCGATGTAGTAAGAAGGTCCACCACGGAATTCTCCGTCCATTTCTTCTTTGTAAACTTGAGCAAGAGCAGATTCGATGTAAGCTGAACCAGCCCCAAGGAATGCGATTGCCCACATCCAGAATACAGCACCAGGACCACCGAAACCGATAGCTGATGCAACGCCTGCGATATTACCAGTTCCTACACGACCGCCAAGAGCCATCGCGAAAGATTGGAATGAAGAAACCCCTGAATCAGAACTTCCGCCACCAAAGAGTTGTTTTACCATATCTTTGATTAAACGAACCTGTGGAAACTTCATGATTACAGAAAAGAATACTCCTGTGCCGAGGCATAACCATACAAGCCAGTTTGACCAGATTATGGTGTTCAAAAAATTCACAACATCATTAAACATACATTTTCCCCCTATTAAAATATAATGGATTACATTTATAGTTAGAGCAATTGTCATGCCAACGTAATAATTAAGGAATTACAACACCTTTATTAATATAACGTAACAAAAAACGAGAAATAAATTTCTCGCCATGAAATTTATTTCTCGTTTTCGATACCTAATTCCTGCATTTTATTAAAAAGTTGCCTCCGTGTAATCCCCAGGATATCAGAGGCTTGGGTCAAATGTCCTTCTGTGTGTTTCAGTATACGCTGAATATACTGTTTTTCGGTTTGATTTCTGAATTCTTTAAGAGACTGAATCTGTAGGATATTCTTCTGATTGAAGTCAGCCTGGAGATCTGATTTTCTTAAGATACCATCGGAAGACAATACAATAAGTCGTTCCACCATGTTCTTAAGTTCACGGATGTTGCCGGGATAATCGTAATGGAGCAAATAATCCATCAAATCGTCGTCAATTCCCTTGATGGTCTTTTTCATATCGTTGGCAAGTTTGGACATGAAAAAGTGGACCATTTGTCCGATATCCTCACGACGTTCTCTGAGTGGAGGTATTTCAAGTGCAAAAGTACTGATTCTATAATAGAAATCTTCCCTGAACGTACCAGACTGAATCATTTCTTTCAAGTTTCTGTTGGTCGCACAGATCAGTCTGAAGTCAACATTGATGAGTCTATTCGAACCGATACGCTCAATATTTCTTGTGTCGAGCACTCTGAGCATCTTTACTTGCATATCCAAAGTGGCATCACCAATTTCATCGAGGAACAGAGTGCCACCTTCTGAAGCCTCAAATTTTCCGATTCGAGTTTCAGTAGCGCCTGTAAACGCGCCTTTCTCGTGTCCAAAGAGTTCGGACTCCAGTAACGTTTTGGAATAGGCATGACAATTGACCGGAATAAAATTTCTGTCGAATCTTTGTGACTTTTCGTGAATGTATGCGGCAAAGGCTTCTTTTCCGACTCCTGATTCGCCAAGCAAGAGGACATTAGCGTTGCTGGGAGCGATTTTCTCAATCAACTCGATGATTTTTTTCATTTTGGGATTTTTGGACATCATGAGGTATTGACCTTTGGCAGCGGGTTGGTTGATTTTGAGTGTCAACTCAGCGATATGCTTAACCTTTGCCACCTCAAATAAAAGTTCTTGAGGATCATGGGACTTGATATAATATGAAAACGCTCCTCTTCGCATTGCGTCTACAGCGTTCTTTATGCTTCCATAGCCGGTAATGATGATGACTTCAGTGTCGGTATGATTGGATTTGATTTTCTTGAGGAGTTCAAATCCATCCATATCCTGCATGAAAAAATCGCTGAGCACCAGGTCATAACTGTGATCATCCAACATATCAAGCGCTTGCGACGAACTTGTAGTGGTGTGAACGTCGTATTTTTCGCTTTCAAGAATAAGCTTGAGCACATCGCAATAATGCTTTTCATCGTCGACTATCAATATTTTAAAAGCGGAGTTTTGCATTGTTAAACCTCATAATCTTTCTTGAATTTAATTTTAAATGTTGTTCCAATATCCACTTTTGATATGACTTCAATGGATCCGTTCATTTTTTTCAGTTCGTTATATACGATATAGAGCCCCAGGCCTGTACCTTCACCGACTTTTTTTGTTGTGAAGAAAGGTTCAAAGAGTTTATCCAGGACTTCACGTGACATTCCCATACCACGGTCAATGACATGTATAGCTGGGCCTTCTGAAGTTTTATTGAGCCAAATGGTCAACTGTCCTCCTTTTGGCATTGCATCAATAGCGTTGTTCATAAGATTGATTAGTATGTGTTTGAGCGATTCTTCATGTGTGTTGATGGTCACTTCTTCTAGGACTAATTGACATTTAAGTCTGTTTTGATGCATTAGTTTTTCATTGAGTTCAACAACATTCTCAACGAACTCTTTTAAAGGAACTGTGGTAATCGCATCATCTGACAGTCTTGAGAAATTCAATAAGTTATCTATGATTGATGACGCTTTTTCAACTGACTCCTCAATGACTTCAAGTGATTTTGTGAGCATCACAGAGTCACCCTGAGATCGTTTGAGGATGAATGCATAATTTCTGATCAGCCCCAGTGGATTCCTGATTTCATGTGGAACTCCTGTTGCAAGTTGACCGACAGCGGCCATTTTGTTGTCCTGAAGCATTCTGGCTTCGTTTATTTTTCTATCCGTAACATCTTCTATCATAATCAATGTGGAAGCGTTGGTGTATTCCTCATATTGGATCAGATATGGTGTCAGTCGATAAGTTCTGCCTTTTACAATCTGTTCAAGAGCTTCTCTCGTACTCAGCAAGTGCCATTTAACCGATTCGGTAATTCCAGGCATTACAGCATCCAGGTAAGTAGATTCGGCCGTGGGATCCACTTTGAAAAAGTCATAGAAAAGATTGTTTGCCGTCAAAACCTGTAAATCGTTGGAAACCACTACAATCAGATGATGGAGACTATCTATGATTGTCTGTAGATTGTTCTTGCTGACAATCAGTGCTTTGGTTTGAGCCTCGACGGCTTTTTTGAGTTCCAGATTCCAAAATAATATCAAAATGATGATTAGAGAAATAATTGATATTGATGCGACAAATATAAGAGTGATTTTCAAGTTTTGTGTATTGTTTCCAATAGGAGTGGAAATTCCAAACCATTTTTGCTGAATTTTATTGATGGTGTTTTTTTCTGTCAAAGCATAGATGCCTTTGTTGATAATGCTTTGCAAACGCTTATCATCAAGCGAAAGACTCAAGACTGAAGGAAGCTCATAGAGTGGTTGGTCAACAATTTCAAACTGATCGGCTACATCGTAGATACCAAGGAAATAACTGATTACAGGCTCATCACCTACGAGGGCATCGACACTTCCTTCCATTAATAATCCTAGACTTTCCTCGTAATCTTTCGTGAAAACGTAGTTGACCCCTTCGATTGTGTTTTTTAAGAATTCATGAACATAATCGCCACTTTGGACAGCGACGGTTTTCCCTTTCAGATCAACCACGCTCTTAATGGACTGCTCATTGTTATTCACTAAAATGATGCCCCTTTGGTTGTAGACTGGATCTGAGAAAAGAAAAATCTCAGATCGCGCTTTCGACGGGTACATGTCACATATGTCACTTTCTCCATTTTGAAGTGCCCTCAGCGCATCCTCCCAAACCATGGGAACAAAATGTATTTCAGTACCAAGTTCAATGGAAAGTGCCTGCAGATAATCGATAACTATGCCTTTGTACTGACCAGACTCTTTATCATAAAAACGAAGAGGAGGAGAGTTGTTGTCCGAAGCATAGATGATGGGTCCATGTTCAGACAAGTAATTTCGCTCATCAGCAGTCAATTGATGGGTAGAAAAGAAATATTGGAAAAAATTCATATGAAAGTTGGCTTTTATATAGGCGTTCGAAATAAACAAGACAAAAAGTAACAATGAAATGGTCAGTAGAGTTATTTTTCTCTTCATTAATTGCTCCTCTGTGGATAAATCTAATAGTCTTATATTATAACGAATCTTTAATTAATTCAAGCTACATTAAGGTACACTATTTTTCTCGGCTTCTTAAGCGGCCTAATATTGAGGCTACTGAAATGTTTTTTTCTCTCAGTAGAACAGTTAAATGATACAAAAGATCACTTACTTCATCTATTAATGGATCGATATCGTCGTTTTTTGAGGCAATGATGACTTCGGAAGCTTCCTCACCAACTTTTTTTAGAATTTTATCAATTCCAGAGTCGAAGAGATACTTCGTATAAGAGGCGTTTGAACTAGATTGTTTTCTTTGCTCAATGGTATCCTCGAGTGCAAATAAAGTGTTATATAAGGAAGGGAATGAGTCCAATGACTTAATCGGATCTGAAAAAAAGCAACTTGTGTTTCCGGTATGACAAGTCGGACCCTGTGGAATAGCGAGTATGAGCAACGTGTCTTGATCACAGTCAAGTTTGATTTGACTCACCTTAAGCCGATTGCCTGAGGTTTCGCCCTTTTGCCAAAGTTTAAGTCTTTTTCTTGAGTAGAACGTGACCCAACCTGTTGATTTTGTAATTTCAAGTGCCTCTTCATTCATATATCCAAGCATGAGGATATCTCCTGTCACTGAGTTTTGAATGATTGCAGGGATTAAACCTGAAGCGTCATAATTGATTTGTTTTATCATGAGAGAATCTCCTTATAAGAGTCTGATTGGTATTCCACTGGATGCCAGTGTTCTTTTAAGCAGTCCGATGTCGAGTTGATTTCGATGAAATAGGGAGGCTGCAAGTGCACCGTCAGCACCACCAACAGTGAAAGCATCCTTAAAATGCTTGATTTCACCAGCGCCTCCAGATGCAATTACTGGAATGCTGACAGCTTCAGAAATCAAAGAGGTGATTTTGAGATCATACCCTCCATAGACTCCGTCATTGTCTATGCTGTTGATGACAATTTCACCGGCACCAAGTGATTCGGCTTTTTTTGCCCATTCCACCGCATCCATAAAAGTGTTTGTTCTACCGCCCATTGTGAATGCTGTCCATTTGCCATCAGATGTCATTTTGACGTCCATTGAAAGAACCACACATTGGTTGCCGAAACGCTTTGCTGCCTCTGTGATCGCGAGTGGATTCTTTATGGCACCAGAATTGATTGAAACTTTGTCTGCACCAGCATAAAGTAAATTATAAAAATCCCCAATAGTGTTTACACCACCACCGACAGTGAGTGGTATGTTGATGTTGATTGCGGTTCTTTCAATCACATCGAGCAGAGCTTTTCTATTTTCATAAGATGCAGATATATCGTAGAAAACGAGTTCGTCCACACCTTCTTCACAATACCTCTTTGCGAGTTCGACCGGATCGCCTATTGTGGATATATTTTTAAATTTTACGCCTTTGACCACATTGCCGTCATGGACATCGAGGCATGATATGATTCGCTTAGCCAGCATTTGAGACCTCCAGTGCATCAGTGAGGGTGAAACGTTCTTCATAGAGCGCTTTACCGACAATACATCCATAAATATTCATGGCATAAATCTTTTTCAAATCTTCTAATGAGCCGACACCACCCGATGCAATCAATTCAACATCGTATGATCGCATAATTGTTTCTAGTGCATTTATATTGGGTCCAGTAAACATGCCGTCGGTGTCGATATCCGTATAAACCATCCTTTTGATGCCCATGGTGAGTATCGATCTGATCATGTCATCTCTTTTTATTCCTGAAGAGTTTTGCCATCCATCAGTGGACATAATACCATCTTTGCAATCGATCGAAGCTATGATACGTCCCGGGAAATCACTTACTAACTTTGATATGATCTTGGGAGATTTTGTGAGCCAGCTGCCAAGTACAATCTCATAACCCATGTTCAGGTAGTCAGTAGCTGTTTTCAGTGACCTTATGCCACCACCAATTTGTATGGGTATGTCCACAGCTTTGCGAATATTTTCAAATAAACCGTCAGATGTATCTAGATTGCCACCTGCACCATCAAGATTGACTATATGAAGTCTTTTTGCACCTTCTGATACAAATTGCTTGGCAACGAAAACTGGGTCATCGAAATAGACTTTTTTTGTATCGAAATTGCCTTTTGTAAGTCTGACACATGAGCCTCCCATTATGTCAATCGCTGGATATAATTCCATTTAAGCCTCCTTCAAATAATTGAGTGATCATTGTTTTAAGCATTGTTTCTCCTGATTGTCCACTTTTCTCAGGATGGAATTGGAAGCCTGCCGCACTATTTTTTCGGACCACTGCAGGTATTGCTTCTCCATAGTGAGTTGTGAAAAGGACCACACCGGGTTCAGTGTATGTCAGTGCATAAGAGTGTACAAAGTATGCCCAGTTACCACTGTAATTCAGAACGTTATCATTTGCCAGATCTAGTGTGTTCGATCCCATGTGAGGGATTTTAGGTGCATCTGGTCTTGGAGTGAGCTTTTTAAAATGTCCTTTGATCAGTCCAAGTCCTGATATGCCAGGTGCTTCGTCAGAGCTTTCGAATAACAGTTGCATACCAAGACATATTCCTAGAAGTGGTCTTGAATATTCAAACCTTTTTTTCAGTGCAGAGGCAATGCCGGATTGATTCAACCTGTCCATGGCATCACCAAAAGCTCCAACGCCAGGTAAAATGACAAAATCAGCAGTTTCAATTTCATCCGGATTATTTGATAATGTCAAAGGAATTCCAATTCTCTGAAATGCAGCTTTGACACTGTGCAGATTCCCGGTGCCATAATCGATTAAAAGATTCATATTGCACCTCCACTTATTTGGGGATCGCCCTTAATTGAGCTGGAAGTATTGTTACTTTGTGATAGCGCAATTTTCAGTGCTCTACCGAGACTCTTGAAGAGTGCTTCAATGATATGGTGAGAGTTGGACCCATCCAGTACATCGATATGAAGTGTCATCCAAGCATTGCTGGAAAGTGCGTCTAGGAAAGGGATCATTGAATCGCTTTCAAAAGTCCCCAGTCGTTCGCTGAGTCTTGGCAGTTCACATTTCAGATATCGACGTCCACCGAGGTCGATCACAGATCTCACGAGTGCTTCATCCATCGGAATCGTGACACTTGCAAATCGTTCCACTAAGGGTTTTGTTTTCATAAATTCATAAATTGCATTTCCTATTACAATACCAACATCCTCTGCTGTGTGGTGAGTGTCAACGTCAAGGTCGCCTGTGGCATTTATGGTCAGATTGAAACCGGCATAAAAAGTCAGAGTGTTGAGCATATGATCAAAGAAACCTATACCCGTCCGAATATCGCTTATACCGGAGCCATAAGGTTCGAGTGCTAACTTGACGATAGTTTCTTTAGTCTCTCTTGTGATTTCAATCATGTTGTCTCCCTTCTTCGCAGGCAAGAATCATTTTAAGTACTTCATTATTTTGTTGCTCTGTTCCAAGACTGAATCTTACATAAGACTTTAGTGAGTTGTCATCAAAGAACCTCATCGAAAAGGAGGCTTCGGACAAACTCTCTTTAAGATTTGATAAGTTTCTGGATTTGAACAGTATGAAATTTCCGCTGGATTCGATGTATGGAATATTCATCCTATTTAGCACACTCTGAACCCGTTCTCGTTCCATCACGATTTTTTCAATGTTGAGTTGTATTGATTCAAGGTTGTCGAGTAAGTTCAGTACTGCGGCGACGGTGAATTGGTTGACATTGTAGGGAGCTCTTTTTGACTCGATCCGCTCTATGTTGGATCTAGAAGAAATTGCAAAACCAAATCTCAACGCCGCAAGACCATAACCTTTGGAAAATGTCCTGAGGACGATCAGATTATTGTACTTTTGAATATAGGGCAAAACCGATTCTCCACCAAAATCAATATAAGCTTCATCGACGATGACATATGCACTTGTATTTTCGAGAAGGTAAATGATTTCTGCTTTTTTTATGATTTGACCCGTTGGATTGTTCGGATTACAAAGAATAATGAGTTTTGGATTATATTTCAGCGCATGTTGGACCATCAGTTTCATATCCGGAGTATAGGGAGGTTCCAGCTTGATTTCGACATATTTTGAATCTCTTAATTCACAGATTCGTTTGTATTCGCTGAATGTAGGTGAAAAACTGACAATCTCATCACTTGCTGATGTAAGTGCGAATATCGTGCTTTGAAGGACTTCGTCAGATCCATTGCCTAAACTGAGATTGCAACTGTCAACATCAATTGTTTTTGCTAGTTTATTCTTTAGCTCAGAATAATCAGAATCGGGATAACGATTCAGATGGATGTTTGTAAGACATTTGACCCATTCAATCTGAGCAGGGTAAGGGTTTTCATTTTTTTCCAGCATGATTTCGGACCTCCAATGCATTTTTGTGTGCGGTCAATCCCTCAATTTCCGCAAATTCTTGAACTGAAGCATTCACTGAACTAAGTGCTTCCTCGGTATAATACAAATAACTCGGTCTCTTGATGAAATCATAGACACCTAAGGGGGATGAGAACCTTGCGGTTCCATTTGTAGGAAGTGTATGGTTAGTTCCCGCGTAATAATCCCCAAGGGTTTCAGGGGTATAGTGACCAAGGAAAATCGCACCGGCATTGATCACTGTGTCAAGATAGTCAAATGGGTTTTCAATTGCGAGTTCGAGATGCTCAGGTGCTATGGAGTTCGCTATGTCAATGCATTCATCTAGAGTTGTGGCTATATGGATTTTGAAGTTCTGATCCAGCGCTTTTGAAATGGTTTCATCTCGGGATAATCTAGGCATTTGAACATTCAATTCAGCAACGACGGAACTTGCGATATCTTGATCGGTTGTAATCAGAAAAAGACGTGCATTGGCATCGTGTTCGGCCTGGGCCATCAGATCTGCAGCGATGAATACCGGTGATGCGCTAGAATCGGCTATCACAGCAATTTCGCTTGGTCCTGCAATCATATCAATTGCAACATCTCCAAATACAATTTTTTTGGCCATGGTCACATAACGGTTGCCAGGTC
>JAIOSU010000039.1 GCA_021107455.1 Clostridiales bacterium
AGTTTGATGGCCACCTTCTGCGCAAGTTCGAGAACTTCATTTGTTTTCTGTGTAAATTTTTCAGTGTTCATTCAAATCACCATCCTCTTGTTACAATTTTTCGCGAAGCGAAAATATTGGGCGTAGGTATGGTTCTCGCGAAGCGAAACTATACTAGCCTCTCAGCTTATATTTCGAGACAGTATCAATGCGAAAATATACTAGCCTCATGTAACTATGTTCTATTCAGTACAACAGGAAACTTACTAGCGCCTCAGTTGATATTTCGAGATGGTATTGAAGCGAAACTATACTAGCCTCATGTAACTATGTTCTAATCAGTAAAAACCATTCTCCTCTTTTATTTACAAAGTCATAAGAAGTGATAAACTATATACAAAATCAAATAATTTCTTTAGTCAGGAGGTAGATATGAAAAAAGAGTTATTCATCGAACAATTGAGCAAACGAGGACTGAACCACGATGAAATCGAAAACTCCATTCTTTCAATTGAGTCACTCGAGTCCTATTTGATTGAGCAAAATGATCAGATTGATGAACCCAGTGAATCTGTTCTCAATCAATATATGAGAAAACTTATTGCAGATAACAGGAATGATTTAAAGGAAATATTGGCTCTTGCAAGATATTATTACTCCATCGACAACCAGGCCATATACATATACTTTACTGGAATTCTCGGTGGAATAGGAGTTATTGAATCCATTAAAAAAAGATTGCTTGAAGAAAGTGGTCAAGAGATCTGCGACCTTGTATTTAATCAGCTTGACTTGCCCCCTTTAGGCAGTCCAATAGAAGATATTCCAGTTTTCACAAAAAAATTTATGAATCATCTAAAAAGATATGTAGATGACGGTGTCTACCAAAAAATTCTGGCTGGAAACAACCACCAACTACCGAAAGAGGCAATGTTTGGTGAAAAAGAAGCTTATGAGCTTTCCGAATCATTTGATGACTATTTGCTGGAAAGACATGAACGGAAAGTGGTTGAACTTGAACGACATATGAAAGAAAACAAAATATGGTTTGAACAACAGATCACACAACCAGTAATAGACTTTGTAAAATCCAACCAAGAAGTATTATCAGGAGTAAGAAAAGGCAACAAACTTTATGTTACAAAGATACCATACGATACAGCCAATTTTTTAAATGCAACTTCAACTGAAATGCAAAATTATTATGTCTGCCATTGTCCGTTTGTCAGAAAATCCTTATTGAACGATGGCAATAACATACCACCAGAATGGTGTTATTGTAGTGCAGGGTTCGCAAAATTTCCTTTTGAAGTGATTTTGGACAGGGAACTTGACATCACACTTTTAGAGACACCTCTCAAAGGGGATCGCCTTTGTCGATTTGAAATAGATCTTGGTAATATGTCAGGAATAAAAATCAAATAGAGCCGAAAAAAAAGCTGCTGCAAAACTGAATTAACTAGTTTTGCAGCAGCTTTTATATTTGTGAGTTGTGTGTTTTATAGTTCAATCAAACTGGCTCGAAATATCAACTGAGGCGCTAATAAGTTTCTGAAGGCTAGTATAGTTTCGCTTCTATACCATCTCGAAATATAAACTGAGGCGCTAATAAGTTTCTGAAGGCTAGTATAGTTTCGCTTCGCGAGAACCATACCTACGCCTAATGTTTCGTTTCACAAAACATTGTACTTAACTACGCGATCTTTTGCTACGCAAAAGATTACCAACGCCCAATGTTTCGTTTCACGAAACATTGCTGCTAGATGCAGCAGTAGCAGCTGAAATCGCAGCAATCATAGCAACCGTCTGTGCTATAATGACACTTTCTATGGTCAAACCAAGGACGGTTTCCATATCTGTCACATTCTCATCCGAATGTTCTTCAATCCACTGATCAGCGACCAGTGCGGATGCGAATAGCATATTCATACCTTTACCCAACCACTTGAACTTCTTGAGTTTCATTAAGTATTTGGTAAGCTCCATAAAATCCTCTGTGAGTTTATGGCTACCTTCCTCTAAAAGAGCAATCATTGCGATTGATGGATAATATCCCATACTGCTCTTCAGCTTGTTGGCTTTTAGTGTAGTATTGAGTTCAACGCACTTTTCAATAAGCTGGGAGGTCCCAAGTGTACTAAGCGACAGTATGTGAGAAAGCAACTGAAGTTCATTACCCTTTGTAAATCCTCTTTGACTTAAAGACTCGTAAATTTGTTCAATTGTGTCGGTTCTTTTTTGCTTTTGCGCGATTAGAACACTGAGTGGATAATCAGCGCCATCTGTTAGAAAAGGATGTGCTTTTTTCATTTCCTTATAGATTGTATTGGCTCGTTCGGAAACAGATCGATATTCAAATGCGTCGCTTCCACTGAATAGTGTATAACTGGTCATTGGTAGATAAATGCTGCTCTTGAAACCAGATTCTTTAAGAACAACCTCTGCCTCTTTGATTTTTTCAAGATTGCTTGCCACATCGCCTTCTTCAAGCGCAAGTAAAGTCGCAAGTATGAATTTTATGGTCCCTCTATAATTTGAAAAAACTCCAGTTGTGGATTTGATGGCGCTAGTCGCCTCATCAATTCTGTGAAAATCTTTTGGCAGCCCTCTTCGTGTATATAACAATGCGGTAAAATGTCTCGCCAAATTGTGCTCCCATTTGTATGACTTCTCAAGTGCCAAAACCATATCAAGCATATTGTCCGCTTTTTCTTTTAAAATCGCATTCATAAAATCACCTCTATGCTCCTAGTTTAACATAACTTAGCAAGAAGTCCACCACCTCTATAGGTGGTAGTGATGTTTTGCATCACGGGGATGAATTGCTTTTTTTATCCTTTAAGAGTGGCGAAAATCGGATAAATATTGTATACTATAAAGGAACACATGTTCCAATTAGGAGGTATGCAGTGCTACAAAAGAAAGCATTTCGCTATAGAATCTACCCAAGTGAAGAACAAAAGATTTATTTCGCGAAAACTTTCGGATGCGTTCGCTTTATTTATAATGTCATGCTTCAC
>JAIOSU010000017.1 GCA_021107455.1 Clostridiales bacterium
CAAAACCGAACATGATAGAGACGTCAACGCCTCAATCAATATATTGAATTACAGAACTGTCGGAACGACAGGGATAGCTTAGTGATACTTGCCCTATTAGGGGCATTGACTAAGAAGCTCCCACCTCTACAAAACAAAACTCAATGAGATGTTGTTTTTAGGTGGCGAGTAGTTCACTTGATCAAATGAAGATAGTTGATAGTGAAACTAAATATTTGGCACGAGAAGAAGGTGAATTCAGTTTCACTTTGGATCAAGAGCGCGAATTTATTGAGAATTGCTTAGAGGATGAAAATCGATTTTTCTTGGTTGCAGAGATTGACGGTAGAATCGTAGCAAATTGTTCAATTGGGTTAATTATGAAAAACAAGAGGTTTAGGCATCGAGCTTCAATGGGCCTTGCGGTTTGTAAGGACTGTTGGAATAAGGGTATCGGTGGAAAGATGATGCAAGAATGCATTAAATGGTGTGAAGAGAAAGGTTTGGAGCAGCTTGAACTAGAAGTTGTTACGGAAAACACTAGAGCTCTTTCAATGTATCAGAATTTTGGGTTTGAGATTTTTGGCACAAAAAAACATGCTTTGAAATACGGTGATGGCACTTACGCAGATGAGTATCATATGATTCTTTTTTTACAGAAAAATAAGGTGAAACTAAAATGAGAAAATATACCATAGGATTAACAGCAGTCATCATAATATTAATTGGAACCATCGTGCTGTTAACGATGAAATTGTCTGAAAAAGAAGAGAATATCTCGTCTACGTTGTCACAAGTCAGTGTATTAGAAGAAAAGATCGAAGACTTATCAAATGAAAACAAAACACTGAAAATCAGCATAGATGACTATAATCATATGACTGGAAAAACTACAATCGGGATGTTCAAATTGCTGAATCATTATAAAATTGGAAATTATGAAGCTGTAAAAGAGATGACATTCACTGGTTTTCCATATGATGTTCAAGATTTGGGACCAGATTCAACTAAGTTTGTAAATCTTATTTTTCAAGAGCAAGAGAACATAAGTGTATCTTTTGATGAGTATTCCAGAAGTTCGTTTACATTGAGCGATGAAGATGGCAATGAAGTCAATGCAGCTTACTTTATTGAAGAAGATCAGGTTTATTTTGCATCAGTGATTATGGTAGCAGGTTTACTAGATCAAAAACTCAATTCGTTTGTTGAAGCTTTAAATGCTGAAGATCATTCAAAATTATTCAAAATAATTATTGAGGATGATTTGTCTCCGACTGAAGATGAGGTTGCTATGATTATCAACAAATACAAGGAAGATTATGATTTAGAAACAATAAATGTTGAGTTTGTAAGAGCGAGTGGTAATGGATTCGAATACAAATTGACTGGATCAAAATCAAACGTGAATAAAGAAGAAGTGATTCATGTGAATTTTGATGATGGGTGGATTTATATCAAGGATTATCGAGGACGATTTGAATGGACGGGGCATTGAAGCGGAGGGATAGATATGATTGATTACAACAAGGTTTTAGAGGAGAACTCTATCTTAGAGTCTAGCAGATTAATCTTAAGACCATTTACATATGATGATGTGGATGATGCACATTTGTATACCAGTGATGATTTGGTGACGAAGTATTTGAATTGGCCAACTTGTAAAGACAAATCGGAAACTTTGAGCGCATTTGAAAATTATTACTATAGTAGAACTGGAATATACGCAATAGAACTAAAATCTGAGCGAAAATGCATTGGATGTATTGATTTGAGAATTATCGCTGAGCATGAAAAAGCGAGTTTCGGTTTTGTACTAAACAGATCCTACTGGAACAACAATTATATGTCCGAAGCGTTAAATATGATTTTAGACCTCTCGTTTTCAAGACTAGAACTGAATCGTGTTGAAGCGACCCATTATGTGGGGAACGAGGGGTCGGGGCGTGTTATGCAAAAATGTGGGATGAAATATGAAGGAACAGGAATTGAGGAAGTAAAAATCAAAGGAGTTTTTCAAGATGTTGTTCATTATGCGATACTTAGAGAGCAGTGGATCGAAAACGGGAAAGTGAGAATATAAAATTATGGAGCATAAAAAGATCTCTTCACAAAATGGTACTGTACATTATTGGATCAATAGATGTGAGGTTGAAAATTCAAATTCCATTGTTTTCACACATGGATTAACCGCGAACCATATGATGTTTGAAAAACAGGTTGAGTATTTTTCAGCTGAGTATACTGTGATTACATGGGATGTTCCACTTCATGGAGAATCCAGACCTTACAACAATTTTTCTTATGAAAATACTGCAAAGGAATTGAAAGCAATCCTTGATGCGGAATCCATACAAAAGGTCGTCTTGGTTGGTATGTCAATGGGTGGATATCCAAGTCAAGAGTTTGCAATACTTTATCCGGATTATGTCAGTGGATTTGTTGCACTGGATACTACACCTTTTGGATTGCATTATTATTCTCGATCAGACAGATTTTGGTTAAAAACAGTTGGACCGCTTGCAAAATTATTTACAGATAAAATGCTACGCACGAGTATGGCGGAATCCGTTTCAAGAACCAAGTATGCTCACGATTTGATGATTAAGATGTTAGAACCTTTGAGCAAGGCGGATATCGTAGAGCAAATGGATATAGCATACGGAAGATTTTTTGACAGAAAAGAAACTGTTCATCATGACTTTCCTGTTCTCATTTTACTAGGTGAATATGATAAGACTGGTAAAGTGAAACAGTATTGTGAAGCTTGGTCGAAAAAAGAAGGCTATCCGCTTCACATCATTAAAGATGCGGCACATCTTTCCAATGCGGATAATTATGAAGCAGTTAATAAAGAGATCAGCGAATTTATTTCAGGAGGAGCGCATGATTAGCAGTGATTATTATATATCTACGGATAAGACGAAACTTAACATTGAATCCGTTAAGGCTCTGTTGAAACAGACCTATTGGGCTTCTGAAAGAAAAGAAGAGACAATAATAAAATCCATTGAAAATTCAATTTGCTATGGTGTTTACGAAGGCGATAAATTAGTAGGATTTGGGAGAGTCGTCACTGATCATGCAACAGTTTTTTGGATATGCGATATTATTATTGATAAAGATTATAGAGGGAAAAATTTGGGCAAGAAAATAATGGAAAAGATTATGGCAACAAAAGAGTTTGATGGTTTGTTGGGTATATTAGCTACAAAAGATGCCCATGGCTTATATGAGCAATATGGATTTGTTAAAGAACCAGTAAAATTTATGATGAAAAAAAGAGAGATATAGAGACTGATTCAAAAGGGGTAATATAATGAAAAAACTCATAACGTGGTTGGCTATATTGACACTTATGGTTCTAACAACTTCATGTAATGCAAATGATACAGTTGAAAATTCAAACCAGTGGATGGAAGGCTATCAATTTCTAGAGCGTCATTATCATAGTATGGAGATTCATGAAGATCGGATTTATGCAATATATGAACGCAAGGATGCCAGTGATAGCAACTTATCAAATGCCCTATTTTCATTTAGTCCTTATGAAGATGCAAGGCTTATTGCAGAAGGAGAATCCATTGATTTTAGAGTAAGTAAGAATAATGAACACATTGCAATTGAATTGAATGGGAATGGGAACATTGAGATTTATGACGTGGATGGAAAACTCTTGCATACTTTTTCAAACGAGGAAATGAATACTGAGGAATACACACGGGTACACCTAGAACAATGGAATGATGTGGGAAATGTTTTGTGGTGCACATTAAAGGAGACCTATGTAACGGTAGCCTATATTTCCATAAACCTTGAAACAATGGAAGTGGTTAAATATAATGACCGTGTATTCAATTCTGATGAATATGTTTTGAATCCAAATACAGGGTGGATTGTTTATAGTGATTATCCCGTAATGTTAGATAACATATCACATGAAGAGTATATGGAAAGCGACCAGATGACGACTTTGTCACTCTACAATCTGATGACAAAAGAAGAAATTGAAGTAGATTCCTATGAGACCAACAGATTCAAACCGGAGTGGATTAATGATCATGAAATCTTATATTTGACTGGATACGAGTTGAAATTTTATAAAATTGCTACAGAATAGAACTAGGAGATTTCATATGAGAGAGATTATGTACACGATGATCATTGAACAAACTAAAGATTACGCGAAGAGAATGAAGTATAACCCTACTGATGGAACGTTTTTTGAAACTGAGAATGAAAGTTTATTCTATTTCAGAAAATGCCTTTATCCTTATGGCTGGATCAAAGAAACAGGAACACCTCCGAATGCACATCTAGATGTTATTTTAGTATCAAATCATGATTACAATTTGGGTGATGAACTGGTTATTAAATTGATTGGCGTTTTTAAAAGAGCCGATGGAGATCATAAGTTAGTAGGCATTCAAAAGGATAGTGAGATTGAAGATATTGATGAATTATCAAAAGCTGAACTCGATCAACTTCGAAGTCTATATCCGCATCTGCTAGAGGATGAAGGGTGGTATGGTAATGAAAAGGCAATACAAATCGTGAATGAGTTCAATAAAAATTCAGGGAGGCCATTCATTGCTTAAAGTAGAATACCATTCAGTATCTGAGGTTCCTGATCATGAGTTAAAGTATGCGGTGATTATGACAAAGTATAAAGATAACTGGATTTTCGGAAGACATAAAGATCGAAACACTTGGGAAATCCCAGGTGGTCGAAGGGAAATGCATGAAGACATTCTTAAAACAGCAGAGAGAGAATTGATAGAAGAAACAGGAGCAAGAGTATTCAAAATTGAACCAGTTTGCATATATTCGGTAACACATGAAACCATTCGATCATATGGATTGTTGTGTTATGCAGAAATTACAGAGTTTGGTAATCCGTTATGTTTGGAAATTTGTGAAATCAAAGAATTTGCCGAGATTCCAAGTAGTTTGACTCATCCTATAATTCAGCCAGAATTGTTTAAGAAAATTCTAGATTACTTGGAAAAGAACTAAGTTAAAAGGAGAGTTTAGAATGAAGTGGGTGAACTATAGTGAAAGTTAAGCTGACGATTACAAAGAGCGCTTGTAGAAGCAATTATCATACACAAGGTGAAACTCACATAGTTGAGGATATCTGTCCACCAATATGCCACGAACTATGGCATGTTGCTTACCCGAATATCATGGTACTTCAAAATGGTGGGACTCTCAATTTCGGAGATACAAAAGAAAAAAGATTTGAGGTAAGATGTCCAGACCAAGGTAGGGTAGTAATGACTGGTGAACTGGTGGAACTAGAATTAGTGAAACCTACAATCGAAATGAAAGCAGCTGCACTTGATTTTGTATCAGAGTTTAAACTAAATAATGAAAGCATGATCAATGGATGTTGTGGACTCACGAGATATGTTGACTATAGTGAGTGGATTAATTATATTGAACAAGTTGAAAAAGGGCTTGTTGCAGAGAGAGTAGCCTCTAGTACATATTTTGCAGTGAATACTTCATCTAATATCATTGTTGGAATCATTGATATTA
>JAIOSU010000142.1 GCA_021107455.1 Clostridiales bacterium
AAGAGAGAGGTTGGTGCCATTTAAGTTGATGGATGAGAGGAAAACGCCTTGCGGAAACTGGCTGTCAATATCGGCCATGATCTCATCGCTTAATATGACTGTTTGAAGCAATTGAAGTTCAAGTGCTTCCAGTTGATTGAAAGCTTCTTGAAGCGAATCGCCCTTCATTTCTTTTTCCTGTACGCGGTTCAGGTCCTCATTGACTTTCGGATCGTCAATAAAGGTCTGAAGCTCATCGATATCTTTTTCCAGTGCATTCACTTCCTGATACAGTGTGTACTGATAAAAGATGATGGCCGCGAACACTAATGCAAGTAGTACCACAACAAATATGCCCTTACTCCGAGTTTTCTTGGGCGTACTTATGTAAGGTCCAAAAAAGTTAAAATCCTTCATAACGTAGCCTCCTAGTATCTGATTAACGCGCCGACGGCGTTAACGTAAAGGGATAAGTCGTCATTGCCTATTTTTGAAAGTCCTTCGACGCAGTTGATGGTCTTCAGCGCTTCTGTCGGAATTTCAAGTTTCTCTTGTATCAAGGCATCAATGTCCTTGAACCTTGATGTTCCACCATATATGAAGATTTGATCAATTTTGTTCTCAGAACTACGGCTAGTGTAATACTTGAACACTTTGCCAATTTCATCCACACTTTCATCAAAATACTGAAGTGTGTCTTTTATGACAGTGGCTTTGACGCTTTCATCATCCGAGAGGAACGCATCCAGTTTGCCGGATTCCATCGCTTTTCTGAGTGCTCCGGCACTGATTTTCATTTTTCTTTTTTCTGCTTCAGCCTGGTCTATTTCCAGATGGTGCATAAGGACCTTATCAAAGTCATTGCCACCCATCTTTACGATTCTGTTAAATTTGTATTCCCCGTTTTCAAAAATGGAAATATCCATCATCTTATGACCGAGATCAATATAGGCACATGTTTTGGCTTGTGAATAAGATTCGATTTGTCGCATCCACTTGATTAGTTTTTCAAGGCCATTGGAATGCATGTCCATTGCTATCGGTTTAAGACCACAAGCTTCCAAGAGATTCAGATGAGCTTCAACCATATCATTCGGAAGGGCTCCCATAAGCACTTTTATTTTAGAAGCTTCCTGGCCTTCATCCGGTGGCAATTCTTTGTACTGAATCACATAGTTGGATGTGTCGATTGGAAGATATTGTTTCACTTCATACGTGATCAAACTGATCATGTCTTCAACCGGCACGCGCTGTACAATCATCTCACGTTTGATCATTTCGGTACTCTCAATAGATACAACAGCATTTTTTTGTTTGATGTGATATTTCTTAAGAGCATCAGAAATCACTTGTTGCACTACATCAAATTTAAGTATGATCCCATTTTCGTATGCATCGGCAGGCATCGTTTCGGCATGACATGCAGCCAATTTAATCCTGCCGTTATATGCTTCACCCACCGAGAACTTTACGCCTCGGCTACCGATGTCAATCGAGACCAACTGACCTTTTCGTTTCGAGTTATTTGCCCCCATTTGGCTCCCCCCTTAGTGTAATTCTTTGAGTATCGCATCTTTATCGTAAGCATTTTCCAGCATAACGTCTTTCTCAATGGTATGTCTTCTGTAAAGTCCAAGAAGATAATCGTCCATGGTCTGCATACCGATTCGCTGTCCTGTCTGTATGAAGGTGTAAAGTTGATGCACTTTGTTCTCACGGATCAGGTTTCTGATGGCCGGAGTAATCATTAAACTTTCCACTGCAACAATTCTACCTTTGTCCTTTCTTGGCAATAATTTTTGCGCAAAAACAGCCATCAATGAATTGGCGAGTTGTACTCTGATCTGCTGTTGGTGAGTTGATGGAAATACGTCTATGATCCTTTCTATGGTCTGGTGCGCGTTTCTCGTGTGAAGTGTTGCCAATACAAGATGACCAGTTTCAGCCGCCGTTAAAGCGATCTGTATGGTTTCAAGATCCCTCATCTCACCTACCATGATGATATCCGGGTCTTGTCTGAGCCCTGCTCTTAGTGCGTCGGAGAAGCTGTTACAGTCTCTACCGACTTCACGCTGTGTAATCATGCTCAATTTGTTGTAGTGAATATATTCTATAGGGTCTTCAATTGTAACTATATGAGTCTTTTTCTTTTTATTGATGGCTTCCACTACAGCCGCAATGGAAGTGGATTTCCCACAACCCGTTGGCCCAGTAAATATGACCAGTCCTGAGGTCAAGTGAGTTATTTTTTCAATGGTATCGGGGAGTTCCAATTCCTGAATGGTCGGAATCTTGTCACTGATGATTCTACAGGCAAGCCCAGTATATCCACTGTACCTGAATATGTTGACCCTGAACGAGCCATTCTCATTAATCCGGTATGATATATCGATGTGACCATTCTCTTCAAAGTTATGATATTTCTGTGGTCCGATCATATACTTGGCGAAGGCTTCAGTATCATCCGGTGTAATCAATTCATCTCCTAGCGGGATGAGTTCACCGTCAATTCTCACTGTTGGTGGATTACCTACTGCGAGATGGACGTCGGATGCTCCCATTTTTGTCGCTTCAGACAATATTTTGTTGATTTGCATAATGGACTCCTTTTAAAAACTTATTCAGTCCAATGAAGGGCTGTGCAATATATGAACAATTTGTAAACTATATACCCTTTTCATTATAAAATAGCACATATTTTTTGAAAAATGTGAATTAAAAAAGCTGCAGTACCAAAAGACTGCAGCTGAACCATCATAGTCATACGACCTTAGACTTCGTGCTTTGCGCCCTACTTTTTCAAGCAGTTTGCCAAAGTTATTTACTTATCATTATTATAGTATAAAAATATCGTCATGTAAATGACAAATGTTACATCTATTCAATAAAAGATTAAGGAATTTCAAG
>JAIOSU010000079.1 GCA_021107455.1 Clostridiales bacterium
AAGATTCCATTGATCATTTGCTTGATGAGATGGATGAAAAAATAACAGATGTGGTTTTCCTTCCATATTTGATGGGAGAAAGAACACCATATGCCAATCCAAATGCCAGAGGCACTTTTATCGGAATGGATATGAACAGCGGCCGAGCAGAAATGACAAAAGCGGTACTCGAAGGAGTAGCTTTTGGACTTAAGGATTCACTAGATATCCTAAAAGATATGGGCGTTCCTGTGAATGAAATAAGGGTTATTGGTGGTGGTGCAAGGAGCCAAAAGTGGCGTCAGATCATTGCGGATGTTTTCGGACATGAAATTGTAGGCATCAACACCAATCAAGGTGGTGCACTTGGGGCTGCTATTCTTGCAGCTGTAGGTGAGGGCATCTATGATACTGTTGAAGAAGCTACAAAAGTGATGATTCAAACAGTTGATGCAACAAAGCCCAATTCTGATAACGTAGCCATTTATCTCGATAAGCATAAAAAGTATCAAAGTTTGTACAAATATTTGGAACCCTATTTTGGAGAGTAAATTTTCAAGAATTGGACCACGACGGTTGAGCTGTCGTGGTTTTTTATTTAAGTTTCTATTAATATTTTCTTAATGGTCAGATGATAATCTGGAATAGAATAAATACTATGAAAGAGGTTAATTATGAAAATATTAAAAAGGTTTGGAAAAGGAACTATCGGAATAGTAGTAATCAATATAGTCGTTTACATATTAATTAGTCTGATTCCAGATTTGGCAGAGAATATGTTGTTAAGCACAGAAGTGAATGTAATAATACAGAAGCCTTGGACCTTAGTGACAGTATTTTTTTCTCATGAAATTCTTATACATATTGTGTTGAACATGCTCCTATTATTGATTTTCGGTTCAGAACTGGAAAAGACAACAAACAAAAGAACTGTATTTGCAATCTACATATTAGCTGGCTTAAGTGGTAGTTTTGTAATCATTCCTGTCTCTAATCTCATTGGGAACACCATGTTGATTGCCGGAGCCTCCGCTTCTGTTTTCGGGATTGTTGCTGCTTATGGGGTTTTGCGTCCTGACCAATTGATTCTAAGATCAAAAGCAAAGTGGTGGGTAATATCATTAATTCTACTCAATGTTGTCACAATTTTCATTGGTTCTCAAACTTCAGATTCTTCCGCTGCACATCTTATAGGTATTTTTGTTGGACTCGCTATTGGATATTTGCTGAAAAGGAATGATCAATCAAAATAATTGGATAAGTTACTAAAAGCAACTGCACTCACAATATAAAAAGAAGAGTCCATGGGAGTATTACTTTGCGGTAATTTGCGTTTCAATCATTGGGATTGTGATGGTGTTTCGACCTGCATAAAAATAAATACTAACAGCAAAAACCACGACAACGACTGTCGTGGTTTTTGAGTGCAAATTTATTGGAATAATCATTAAATATCTATTTCTACAATAATTGAACATAGATGTATAGGCTCCTATGTTTGTAGGCTAGTATAGTTTCGCTTCGCGAGAACCATACCTACGCCCAATGTTTCGTTTCACAAAACATTGCAATTGAATTTACCTAATACTCAAATTGATAAATTCTATAGCATCAATTTTCTCAGCTTCAGGATCCTCCAAATAAGAGATGATTACATTGTCGCCAACTTGACTTAATGAAACTATTGGGAATTGTTCAGAATTGACAACATATAAAGTTTCTACATTCATGATCTTAATAACATAGTATCCATCAGTTAATGCACCGATTCTAGAAATTGATCCTTCTGTTTTCTTAAGATCAGTAGTCTGTGTAGTTAGGGCGTTATTTCCACCTTCTCTGATCAATACACGGTTGTACTCTGTTTGAGCTTCTCTGAGTGTTTTTGCCCAAGCAACCGCTTTATAGTTTTGGACCGAAGCAAACGCATAGCCTACAACATTTCCACTGTTGCCTTTGAGTGTTGAAAAATAAGTGGCTTCACCATTGATGTTGATCAAATAGGGGAATGTTGCCGTGTAACCAGCGTTTTGAACGAGTTCTTCCATCAATCCAATAGCTTTCGATTCAATTGAGCCGGAGATTCTGTTGTATTCCGCCATCCCAGTTTTGGGATTATAGACAACAAAACCTGTAGTTGCGGCATCTTTACCTACACTAGTGAGACCCGTATAAAAATAAAGTGTATTTTCCTTGAAAACATATCCAATACCTTCAGTGTCGGTGAGTTTGCCTTCATCAGATGGATTCCACCATCCATTGATAAACTTGCCATACCAATCAAGTTGTGAAAGAAACACATCGACTGGGAATACGCGATCGACCCAATCAGGTTGTTCTCCCACTTCATAAAATTCCATGGATTTATCCACAGGGTCTACAATTATTGTACCTATGACTTTGGTAGTGGATAGCCAATTTTCATGAGTATAGGCTGTGACCACCCAATAACCTTTTTCATTTTCGTCAATTTCAAATGAGAAATCTGTTTGTCCGATATTTGGATATTTTAAGTAGATGCTTCTTTTTAGATCATCTGACAAATATCCGGTAGGAGAAACTGCAAAAGTATAGTCCACAAACTTTGATGTGTTGAAATCAGTTGCGCTAACCATGATATAACCTGGTATTTCGCCACTGTTTCTCAACCATTTGAAGAGACCACGGTGTTCCAGTGGGAATATCCAAAATGGTTTATCATTGACAACGCTTAATGTACCTCTACCGATTTGGAATTGGCTACCTAAACTTGGGTTCTTTTCAGTAATCAATTTTTCTGATGTTTTTCTTGCATCATTCTCATCCAGAATAATCAGATTAGCCATGTCCACATTTGGTACTGATTGATCAAACTCAGTGATTTCAGTTAGATTGAGTTGAGTCTGTTTGTTTTCCCAGTGGAAAAAAGATGCAGATCCAATAAGACTTACCAGAAAATATATAACAGTAACGCTCAATAACGCAAGTGTTGATTTTTGAAATTTTCCAAATTTTACACCTTCTTTAATGAAAGCAAATGAGCCAGCAAATATAGCTGCTGCAATTGCCATGGCGATTATGGACAAGTGAATGAAGTTGATGGAAATGATGGGGAGTATAATATACCAAAGTACACCAAGTATAATTAAACCCAATATAAAACTTATTGCCATAATTTTTTTCATTGTAAACCCTCCTCTTATTTTATAAGCATACCACTCCAGTATTAAAAAAATCTTAATAGAGACTTAAATTACATTGCGAATACTGCTAATTCAAATATAGAATTTCATTCAATCGGGGTGGTTTTTTTTACTATGCTAGGGTAAGTATCTATTAAAGAAGCATAAATGATATTCCAAAAGAAAGGAGTGAGAAATTTGAGTGATCAAAAATCACAACAGAAAAATGAACTTGATAGTACCAAACACGAACAACATGAACAACATGAACAACACGAACAACATGAACAACACGATCACCATGATCATCACGCGATGATGGTTGAAGACTTTAAAAAGAGATTCTTTGTCTCATTGATTATAATGGTTCCAATTTTAGTGTTATCGCCTATGATTCAGATGTTTTTAGGTGTGGATTGGAGATTTACAGGAGATTCTTATTTGCTATTTGCACTTTCAACAATTTTGATGATTTATGGAGGCAAGCCGTTCATAACAGGTGCAGTAGATGAACTCAAGGAAAAAGAACCAGGTATGATGACACTGATTGCATTTGCGATTTCAGTGGCTTACATTTACAGTTCGTTTGCGGTTTTCATAGATATTGGCAGCGACTTTTTCTGGGAGCTTGCAACACTTATTGTCATCATGCTACTAGGGCACTGGATTGAAATGAAATCCATTATGGGTGCATCAAGAGCACTGGATGAACTATTGGAATTGATGCCTGATGAAGCGCACCTAATTGGAGAAGATGGATCAAGTAAAGATGTCTCAGTGAAAGATCTCAAAGAAGAAGATAAGATCTTGGTCAAACCCGGTGAAAAGATTCCTATTGATGGTGTTGTATTTGACGGTGAATCAGAAGTCAATGAATCAATGATTACTGGTGAGTCAGTACCCGTATTAAAATCAAAAGGTGATGAGGTTGTAGGTGGGTCGATTAATGGTGAAGGCTTGCTAAAATTCAAAGTCAGTAAAGTTGGAGATGATACTTTTCTATCACAGGTTGTTAGACTGGTCAAAGAAGCTCAAGAATCCAAGTCTCAAACTCAAAGACTCGCGGACACAGCGGCGAAGTGGCTGTTTTACATTGCTGCATCAGCGGGTACGATAACATTTATTGTTTGGATGCTTCTGGGTAGGGAACTATCATTTGCCATAGAGAGAGCAGTGACAGTAATCATCATTTCATGCCCTCATGCGCTAGGTCTTGCCACACCACTGGTTACAGCTGTATCGACCAGTATCGGAGCAAAAAGGGGATTATTGATCAGAGATAGAAAAGCTTTTGAAAATGCCAGAAAACTGAATGCAGTTGTTTTTGATAAGACTGGAACATTGACTGAAGGTGAGTTTGGTGTTACGGATATTAAGGTAATGGATTACACTGAAGATGAATTGATATCTATACCTTACTCTGTAGAAGCGAATTCTGAGCATCCTATAGCAAAAGGGATTGTAAAAGAAGGGGAAAAGAGAAAGCTCAAACTTAAAGATGTAAGTGAATATAACAATATGCCTGGGAAAGGACTGGAAGCAACCGTAGAAGGCAAAAAAATAAAAGTAGTCAGTCCTGGATATATCAAAAATGAGAATATTGAATTCGATGAAGAATATTATGAAGAACTGGCCGGGCAAGGCAAAACTGTAGTGTTTATTCTTGTGGAAGGTGAACTTGTTGGTTATATCGCTCTTTCAGATATCATTAGAGAGTCTGCAAAAGAAGCGATTAAGATCCTTAAAGACATGGGGATTGAATCCATCATGCTTACGGGTGACAATCAAAAAGTTGCCTCTTATGTAGGTAAACAATTGAACATTGATACAATTATTGCTGAAGTGTTACCACAGGAAAAATCCGATAAAATTGATGAACTCCTTAAATCTGGTAAAAAAGTTGCGATGACAGGTGATGGTGTCAACGATGCTCCTGCACTAGCAAAAGCTGATCTTGGCATTGCTATTGGTGCAGGAACAGATGTCGCAATAGAAACTGCAGACGTCATACTAGTGAAAAGCAACCCACTTGATGTTGTCAACATCATCAAACTATCGAAAGTGACCTATAAAAAAATGATACAAAATTTGATCTGGGCTACTGGTTACAACGCCATTGCACTTCCACTCGCCGCAGGAGTACTCTATAACCAAGGGATTGTTATAAGTCCAGCTTTAGGCGCAGTTTTAATGTCACTAAGCACTGTTATTGTAGCCATTAATGCCAAATTCTTAAAGTTAGATTGAGAGGTTCGGTAGAAGATCACTCCAGATAGAGCGCAAAATTTCTTTGTGCTCTATTTCATTGTGTGCAGTTACAGTAACGACCGCATTATAATCTTTTAATACCACACAAAGCTGACCATACATACCATCTGCTCGATAGGTATTAGGTGGTGTGCATTTCCAAACTTGATAGCCGTAACCACCTCTGGTTTCTGGATCGTTCTTAGATAATGTATTCACTAAGTCTGTATGCATGCGATATACATAATCCGCAGGTACAATCTGTTGCTCTTTGTAAACTCCATTTTGTAATAAAGTGATACCAATACGTGAAAATTCTTCAGTTGTCAGGTATAAACCACCTGAACAGGAGGTATGACCATTTTGACAGGTATGCCACATGGGATTGATGATTTCCAGTTTGTCAAAGAGACGCGGTTTTAAATATTCCAGCATTGATTTGCCACTGACTTTTTCAATAATCCGACCAAGCATGTAAGTACAGAGATCCTCATAGGAGAACGTTGAACCTGGCACTGTTTCCAGTTTGGTAGAGAAAAAAAGTTCAGCCCTATCTTGAGTATTAAATTTGCTTAGATCTTGAACCAAGTGACCGGAAGACATTTGCAGTAAATTTTTGATCGTTATTTTTTCTGATCCAGGATATGCAATTTCATTGTATTCAGGAAAATAATTGAGTACAGAGTCTGTCAATTTTAGGAGATCTTCACTTTCAGCGATTCCAATGCCGACAGATGCAAATGTCTTTGATGCCGAGTATAAGTTTTCTCTATCGTTACTTCTAAAACGATGTTCTGCAATAGTCTTACCGTCTTGATGGACATGAATACCATAGACTCCAAGATTTCTTTCTTGAACAGTTATTCTAAAATCCGTTAATAAACTCATCAGATGCCTCCAAAAATTCAAATTGCTTTATAAATATGTAAATAAAAGGATGTGCACAAAGAAATTATATCATATAATTAAAGGGACAGATTACATATTTGGATTGAAAGTTAGGGTGATATCTATGACAAATAAAATCATTTCATTAAGACCATCTACTTTGGAAGACAAGCATGCCGTCTACAATTGGTTCTCAAATAAGGACATTTCAAAAGCGATGTTAATGGGAGATGAATATCCTGAAAATCCAGTACCGAACGAAGAAACGTTTTTCGAGGATTATGAGGATTACTATTTTGATGGTTCTGCGCCTGAGAAGGGAAGGGTATACATTATTTGTATGGACGATGAGCCCATAGGCTCCATAAATTATTCATCATTTCATCTTCATGGTAATAAAGCTGAACTCGATATTTGGATGAAGAACATTGATTTCTGTGGGAAAGGGTATGGCAGCCAGGCCATAAAATT
>JAIOSU010000166.1 GCA_021107455.1 Clostridiales bacterium
ACGCCAGGTTCATAAGGAGTGATCAATGAGCGAACTGTATTGACCGTATCATCATATACAAGTTTGAATCCAGTCGCTTCAAGCGAATCTGGAATTACGGCGATCCATGATTCAGGTTCCCCTTCGATACGATCAAAAAACTCTTGTGACAACAAATGGTTCCAGTCGCCACCGATGATGAAGTAATTCTCATTAGGGTCATAAATTTCTTCAATATAACTGATCAACCATTCAACTTGTTGTGCCCTGATCAATCCTCCCTTGTCGAAAGCGGAAAGATGTACATTCATAAGAATCAGGGTTTTCCCATTGTCCAGTGGATACGTATTCATTAAGATTGCACGTTTCAAATCAAAATAACGGTTTGGAATCGGCTCATCGCCTGGAAGCTGATATCTGGTCGTCGTATCCGGATTCTTTTTAGAAAGCGTCAACAGACCAGAAATGGCCTTACCCATTGGATTAGCTACAGGAACAGGCACCCAACCCGTTCTGAAATTATAAGCGAAAGTACTGCTGTATGAAGGAAATTCTTCGACAATCCGCTCCACTTGATTGATCTTAAAGCTTCTTGAGGAGTCTTCATCCACTTCTTGGAGCAGATAAGCGTCAGATGCTGTCTCAGTCATGAATTTAAGGACACCAAACAGGTTTTTCTCTGTTTGCTCAAGACTGGATGAACGCGACATTGTACCACCGTCCATGAAAAAATCCTGTGCCGCATCAAGACCACAATAGCCTATATTGTAAGTGGTCACCTGAAATGATGACATTTCTACTTCATTAACTGTCTTCTCATTTAAGATGATGCCTTCCTCCACCTCGTCCGGTTTGTATTCCGTAGTGATGCTGTATGCAAGAAATAACACAAATATCAGAACTGGTACCATTAGTATACTTAAAACCCACATAAGAATCCGTTTCATAATGCCTCCTTGTCTCAATCGACAACCACGTACCTGTTATTATCTGTATTTTAACATTATTTGAGACGCTTAACAATTGTGAACACATCAAAAAAGCCCCTTCGAGTGAAGGGGCAGAGCTATTGTTAAATGAGATTTTTGTCGAGATACTTGGTCAATTTTCCCAAACAATTGACGTAGCTACCGAACTCGTTGTCATACCATCCAAAAATTTTGGCATGGGTCACCGGTAGATTCGCATCTTGAGTCACTTCAATTCCAAGGCGTGACAAAGTTTCTGCATTGAGAGGCAAAAATCCTGTTCTGGTATGGTTTTCCTGACCTTCTATGACAATAGCTGCTTGCATTCCCATGAGGTCTGAAGAGACATTTTGATTGTTACTGAAATAAAGAAGACCCTTTTGAGCGCCTTCGCTCGCTTTTTTATAGACATCATTGATGAACTCTTTGGTGATCACAGGCTCTCCATTTTCCGTTAGTGTCGTATGGAATGTAAGATTGAGTGATATAAGTGATACTGTGCTGGTTGGAACGCGAATTGAATCCGCCATGAATCCGATGCTCTTGATCTCAGGCATGACTTCCTCAAGTGCGATGGCAGCACCTGTGCTCGTTGGAATGATGTTGTTGAAAAGGGATCTGTCTTTTCTGAGGTCCCCAGAACCGGCACCCGGAGCTGCATCCAATATGCTCTGGTTGTTAGTAGCAGCATGCACAGTGGTCATTGACGCTGTTACGATGCGCGAAGTCTCCTCGGTGCTGACAAGTGGTTTCATCATATGTGAAAGACCTGTTGTTGTGCAACTGGTCGCAGAGATCACATGATGTTTCATCGGATCATATTTCATGTGGTTGATTCCATATACAAACATACCGCTGTCCTCAGGCATTTTTCTAGAGGAGTCCTTGATTTTGAATGGCGCACTTAAAATGACTTTTTCCGCTCCTGCTTCGAGGTGCCCTCTCAGGCTGCCTTTTGGATGGTCCGCAGGTACTGTTGGATCTAAAAATACACCTGTACAATCCACAACGATTCGGACACCTTCAGTGTTCCATTCGATATCTCTTGGATTTCTGGCCGTAGTCAGTATTTTTACTGGGATTCCGTCCATTTCGATGATGCGCTGTGCCTCATCGATCAGTTTGACATCACATGTTTTTCCGGAATAACCATACATAAACCTGTCTAAGGTACCATACGTCGAATCTGTTGAAAGATATTGCATTACATCCTGCATGCTCTTTCCAATTTCTCTGCCTGCGTTAATGACAATCCCATCGAAATGTTTCATGTTCAGATGGTTCCATAGAGTCAATTTCCCAATTCGACCTATTCCGTTGATGCCCAACAACCTCTTGTTTTGTAATGTAGTATTCACTTTACTGCCTCCCTCTGATTCTTATAATGTCACTGCACATCCAGTGTGCATGAATTGCCTATATAGATATTGCCCAAATAACCATCTATTTTAATCTCATCCCCACTTTTGAACGCATATTCACCAAAAGTGCAAGTCTTTTCAGTTTCGTTGACTTTAAGTGATTTGCAATTGACGATACACACTTTTCCCAGGCTCGCTGCCGCTACTGCCGCATGTGATGTGATGCCCCCTTTTGCGGTGACTATGGCATCCGCTGAAAAAATCAATGGAATGTCATCCGGTACTGTATAGGGCCTCACCAGCACAACTGGCATACCGGGGTAATCCTGTCTATGTCTTGCAATATCACGAGCATCAAAGGCCATCAATCCCGATACGACCCCACTATTGACTCCTATTCCTCTTCCAACTACAGAACACTTTGTTAAAGCTTCAAAATATAGTGCATCTTCTTTTTTCTTCTTGAGCTTTTGATTGCGCGTCTGTAAAATGTACAAATCTTCAGGATGTTCTGATTCAAATGTGAACTCAATTTCCTGATGGACAAAGCCATGTTGTTCAATGAGCCTACCGGCATGATTGAGAAGCGCATCATATACCACCGGAAATTTCGTTTCCAGAGAAACCAAACTTTCCTCATGACTCGCTATGCGCTGACTTTCACTGATTGGAAGAGTATTTACCAGTCCGGATACCACATCTTCACCCTGTGAGCAAAGAACAAAATCTCCGAATAACTGAATTCCAGACAGATCGTTGAATGGACTGTTGGTAAATACAACGCCAGTTCCCGACTGCTTTGACTTGTTGCCAAGGACCATTTGCTGGATCAAAACAGCTGTTCCCCACTCCTCTGCGATTTCCATATGTGCCCTATAACTGACCGCACTATCAGATAACCAGGATTCTATGACGCTATAAATCGCTTTTTTTAGTTGCTTAAGAGGGTTGTTTTCAATCTGGATGCCGTTCTGAATCAAAGCATGCTTATATGCTAGTGCAACTGATTTCATTTGATACTGCGTCAAATCCGACTTGGAGGTCACCCCACATTTTCGCTTGTGGGCTACGATAATCTTATAGAACACGTCTCTGTCGAGCCCATCTGCCATACCCAAACTCTGCAAGTATCTTCTATAAGAGTCCCAGATTGCCCAACCATTCTCACTGATAACCGAATAGCGCTCTGCGATTTCATCGTTGATGCCGACATTCAAAAATGTCCTCATGGCTCCTGGCAATGAAAAAGAAGAACCTGAGCGTACAGATAGAAGAAGTGGATTTTTCGAATCGCCGAATCGCTTTCCGGTCTTGTTTTCCAGTCGCTTCAATTGCACTTCGATCAATTCATCCAGTTCGAGTTCAACAGATGGTCGACTTTGAATGGTTTCCTTGTGTCTGAACACTTCTGTAGTCAAAACGAATCCGCTCGGCACTGGAAAACCTAGAGCACAAAGCCTTTTGAGGAAAAATGCCTTTGATCCCAAAAACACTGGATTGTCCAGTGCGGGGGCTGCTTCATCCAGATTGCAAATCACCTTATTGCTGTCATAACTTCCACTATTTTGAACAGTCTTGTATGCTATATCTTGAATTTTCCCGGAAAAGTTATAGGTGACCTCAGAAATGAACTGGTCAAGATCATGGATCAGGAATGAAGAATCCAGATTGTCCCTGAAAAATTGATCGGATGCCACTAGTCTGGCTTTCTCATCAAGATCTCTCAGTATGATTTTTAGTGGTCTTTCGTAGACATCAATAAAATACTCGTCAATAATGTGTTTGATGTCCCTTGCCATGAACTGGAAAATGTTGATATATTGATCAAGAGAAAAACTAGGTGAAGTCAGTCCATACCTCAGCATATCAAGTCTTGAATTGAATCCTTCATTCGAAATGCCATCCAATTCAAGGCCATCCCTGAAAAGTTCAAACATATCGTGAATTTGTTGCAGAAGCCTCATATCAATATTTGAGTAATCCAGCTTACCCATTATTTTCACCATGAGTTTTGATGCGGTTTTTTCCAATCTGTACAGCAAACCCAATGACTCAAATTTCGGTTCGATATACTGACCATACATGGACGGTATCCCTGCCGCAACATGCCGTTTATAAAAGATATTCTCTTGACCTACACTGACCTCGGGATCAAGTATGATCGATTTCAGCTTTCTCATGATTTCAAAAAGGGACCGGAGCGCATCAACATTCTGTCCTGTTTCCAGCTGCGTCTGAAGCTTCATGAGGGTCTCTACTCGAATACTCTCATTTTCAACCAATATTTTTATGATATCAGTCGCTTTAAGTGAATACTTCTCAAGTACAAGAAAGTATACTCTGAAAAGATTGAGCACACGCCTTTTGTCTCTATTTTCGCACTCCAATAAGTTCTCTGTCGCTTTTTCGATTTCGTCGATTCCAAGAGTCAAAACAACTTCTATACCACTTTCAAGAGAGTCACAAATTGCTTTCATGATACTATGAACACCCAAAATCATGGCATTGCCGCTTAGTAGCCAGTCCTCCACATCTTGTGGAAGAAGTCCGGACAAATGGGAAGGATCCATGTCATTCCAATAAAAAATGATTTGCCTGGTCAGTTCAATATGGGTATTGTTACTTTCTGTGTGGATTTGCTTTCTTAAAAAATGAATCAATTTATCTTTTCTAAGTTCGAGTTCATCCACTGCAGTTGAATATTCCCTTAGCTTGCCTTCAGCTCCGATGTCTGTGAAATAGATTGGGAACAACTTCGCAAGTTGTTTGATTTCACGGAAAGTTGGCGCAATCTGAGAATTGAGTAGTCTGGTGACATCTCTTTGAAATAGATCGGTATCGGAGATGAATATACCTTTGATTTTCAGATTGACAATCAAGGCGGCCAATAGCTCTCTCGTACCTTTTGGTGAAGAGGCGATGAGTTCAATCCATGTTCGAATGTTTTTTACGTGATTGGAATGGACAGTAGTTTGCCATTCTTTATTGAGTTTCAAAACCCCAGGTCCTACAAATCCAAATTCAATCAGTCTATTGACAAAATATCTGGTATGTTGTGGCTTCCCAGTATAAAGGATTTCTTTACCGAGTGTGGAAATACAATCAAGAACGGTACTTCCTTGGGATTCTTCCAGTAGTTTGAGTTCATCCATGATCACATCGATAAAAGGTCTGACCTCATCCTCATTGATTTCAGAGAAGACTGATCTCAAATTTCTATTGATATCATAAAGCAAATGTTTATTGTAATGAGCCATGCCAGGAAGCCTGAGCAAATAATAAAGATAATGTATGGTTTCCAGATGGGATTCCATTCTTTGTGCATAACTCCTGAAATAACCTGAGATATCATTAAAAAACATCAGATTTTGAAGCGATTCCCAATCTTTGGCGCTCGCATGATTTTGTCTGAGCGCATAAAAAAAAGGCTTCCCGATTGCATTTAAATCTTCAGCCTGTAGTACATGAAACAGGTCGGATTTAGACGCGAACCATTCTTCCACCCGGGAGGTCTCTTCCCAGTAATTTATACTTCTTAGAACAATATCATGGGTAATTTCATATAATTG
Source organism: Clostridiales bacterium (assembly GCA_021107455.1). Lineage (GTDB taxonomy): Bacteria > Bacillota > Clostridia > Peptostreptococcales > Acidaminobacteraceae > Fusibacter_D. Next base: position 5,878 of record JAIOSU010000166.1, read on the forward strand.
AGCTGCAAACCGCTCCACCCTGGCAATTCGATTGAAATAGGTTTTAAAATAACGTGAATTCTGAATATAAAGGATTTCATTTTGATTCATATCCTCACGAATCATATCGATTGATCTTTGAACTATTGTTTCAGGGAACGCTTCCAGTGTGGCGAGTCTATCTATAAATTTGACCAGACATCTGATGAGCAGATCTTTCTGTTCCGGTTTGGTCACTGAAGAAAAAAGCCCTTCAAATATATCCACGAGAACTCCAAAAGCCTTTTCCGACTCATCTAGACCATCATAGTACCAAAGGTCTTCAAGACATATTTCATGCAGTGCCTCGATTACATAATTATTGTTTCTATAGGCATGATTGAGTTCCTCAACAAACTCTCTTGTTCTCTTATGAATATCCCATTTGTCTTTTGATAATTCACAAAGCCAAAGTTGATTGTCTGGAACTCTAGTGGAACCAAACTTCGTTTGCGCCAAATTCACTTCGAGTGCCTTTGATGAGAATTGGTTTGACATTTCGCCTCCAAATGCTGACTTTTGTCCGGGATAAATTTTCGCCCTCACGAGCTAGTATACCATAAACATCCTCTTTTCATACAAAAAAATATTTAAAGTTTTATTAATAGGTTCATAATTTGGGACAAAAAAAATCCCTCGCTCAAATGCAAAGGATTGCTCTACCTTATATGATTATTCTCCTGCTTCACTGGAGTAAAGTCCATCATGAAATTCTCTAGACCACATGGAAGCTTCAAAATTTAATCTTTGCAGTTTCATCTCGATGGAATCGTGATGATGTTCCACTCTGTTTTCCCAAAAAAGTTCTTCCGGAAGCTTTACATGCAGTCCCATTTCGATAGCTCTGATTGCACGCTCAATTCCATCGCTGATGTGGATCTTCTCGAAAGAGTCTTTAATAGATTGTTTTTCGTGTTCGCCCAATTTCATTGAGAATAAATTCTCAATATAATCGTAAATTGCTGCAAATAAATCCATCTTATGCATATAATTCCCTCCATAGTCATTTTTTGTAATTCTCAACCTACCTGCTTACCTAATATAATACCACAGATTGTACAGATTTTAAAACAAGATTTTTGTTTTTTTCATAATTTTCTGATATTTTTCATATTTTTTCATAATTTATAGTCAGTTTTCTGTAAGAATGATACAATTATGAGGCTGATGCAAATATTTCAACTACAGGAGAATCGCTATGAAATCTAGAAAAAGTCGCACAAAATCATCATTTCTCAACGTCAGAGTCAAATTATTGTCCAGTTATGCCATTCTTTTCATAATTATCGTCGGCTCACTGCTGTTTACGATCAATGGAATCATCAACCTGAACAACATTATTCAAACAGATGATTATGTGAATACGATTGTCAGAAATATTGATCACGTGCTTTTCAATCAAAGCGAATTTGAACTTACGGACAAATCCGAACATCTCGACGTGATAAGAAATGAACTCAAAAGCATTCACGATACCACCGAACAAATCCTTTCCACTGAAAAAAATGCCGAGACTATAGTCAAGGTCACTGAAATAAATGAATTGGTCGCCTCATATGAAACGGAACTCGACCTTTACTTAACAAATAAAGCGGAACGTCAAAAGGCTATCGAAGAACTGGAACTGAATGCCGAAAAAGCGACATCTTCCATCAATCAGCTCAAAACAGAGTTGATTCAACTTCTCGAAGAGAAAAAAGCTGAGGGATTTGAAGATCAAGATGAAATGGAAACTCTTTACGAAGTCATAATCGACAGTTCAGAAATTGCATTCACCATCAACAATCTGAGTCAACTTGAAAAGGATTACCTGATAACTGAAAGTAGTGAATCACTTGAATTGCTTACAAGCAGTGCAAAAAAAGCTCAATCGGAAATCATCTCGATGAGCAACCGTTTGAGAGCACTTGGAAAAGCCAGTGTTGTTCAGGTCATTACAAGTGAAATTGGAAGTTATGCTCATAGCAGCAATAGACTGTTCATAATTGATGAAAACATGATGAAGCAAAAAGAGGTCTTGCTCAGTCTCATTGATCACATCAAAATCAACGGAAGCGAAATTTCTGACTCGCAAAACGATTTGGTGGGGATCATAAGCAAGCAGACACGGAACACTGCAAATTTTGCACTCATCATCGGAGTTGTCGTCTCATTATTGTCTTCAGTCATCATTTATAGATCCATCACAGGTCCACTTAAAACTTTGACCAAAGAACTTACCGGTGCAACTGAAAACAATGACTTGACCAAACAGATTTTCCTTAAAGCCAATGACGAGTTCCAAGTACTGGCTAGTGCCTTTAATGGATTCTCAGAGAAAATTAATGGTATGGTAAAAGACATCGATCAAAATGCCGATGGACTGGACAAACTCTCTGAAGAGGTCACTGTTCAAGTCAAAATGCTCAATGAATATATTGAGAACATCTCTGCAAGTGTAGAACAACTCTCCGCAAGTATGGAGGAAACGAGTGCTGCTTCTGAAGAAATAGATGCAACCACTCATGAAATCGATGAACAGATTACAAGCATCGTCAACAAGGCACACAATGGTGTTTCCTTTGCAAATGAGATCCGACTACGGTCCGAATCAGTCAAGGCAAATTCCATCAAAGCAAAATCAGAAGCTGTCAAACTCTATGAAAATTCAAAGTCAACTTTATCCATTTCAATCGAAAAATCTAAAGAAGTTGAGAAAATCAACTTTCTTTCAAATTCCATTCTGGGTATTGCAGAGCAAACCAATCTCCTTGCACTCAATGCAGCCATAGAGGCCGCACGCGCGGGTGAAGCTGGTCGAGGTTTCGCTGTTGTCGCTGATGAAATCAGGAAACTTGCTGAAACGAGTCAATCGTCCGCAAGTGAGATTCAAGATGTCACAAGTGGTGTCATCTCTTCAGTAAGTGATCTTGCAGATAATGCCAATGAGTTGATTGGATTCATTGAGACAAAAGTTTTGAAGGATTATGATCAATTGATGAACCTTGGAGAACAGTACAATACCGATGCCAATGATCTGAACACTATGTTCGGTGATTTGGTATCCACAATGGACATTATGAAAACATCCGTTGCTGAAGTCACTGAGGCTATAAGCAACATTTCCATCACTATCAATGAAAGTGCACGTGGAGTTACAGAGGTTGCAGAGAACATCACTGAAATCGTATCTGTCTCAGATCAAGTTGCAAATGAAGTCGCGACGGTCAAGTCAAGCAGCGAGACACTGAAAACTTATGTGGGAGCCTTCAAAATTTAGGGTATAAATGATAATAGTTCCAACTAGAATGGAGGTATGGATCATGAATGCTTTTAAAGAGTCAATTGTCAGAGTATCAAAAGGTTCACTCAAAGCGTTTCAAAGATACCCTGCATCCGTTGCCAGTGCATTAGCTTTTTCCATCGTGACAATGGTCAGGATTCAATTTGATTGGCCAGAACAGGAGGCCTATAATTTCCTGTTCAACTGTCTACACTGGTCGTTTGCAGTCGGTGCAGTGTTCAGCCTTGCAACAATCACTGCGGCTCATAGCCGATACAATACCAAAAAGGCCTTCCTAGCAGCCAATTTACTTGGTGCCGGAGCCGTATTAGTAACATTTCTTCTCCTATACTGGTTTGGGGATGCTGATATTTCAGATGCCACTTACCGATATATGCGCTTTTCAAATCTCGCATTGTCGAGAGTGACGGCTTTTATATTCATCAGCATTGTTTCTTTTATGGTCATCATAGCCAAACATAGTGATCGTTTGGATTTTGCAAAGTCGTTCTTTATGACCCATAAAGCCTTATTCATCGCATTGATATACGGCTCTGTCATTATGAGTGGAGTTTCCGGTGTTGCAGGTGCTTTTCAAGCACTTCTCTATCGGGATATGAGCGTCAAAGTGTACGAATATATCGGCACTTTGGTAGGATTCTTGTCATTTACCATTTTCGTCGGTTTTTTCCCTGATTTCAGAAAAGAGATAGATGACCCTCGAATTGAAGAAACCTCAAAACAACCCCGATTCATAGAAGTCTTGTTTGGCAATATTATGGTGCCCATTGCACTTGCTCTCACAGCAGTGCTATTGCTTTGGACCATCAGAAGCGTGGTTTCTCGAGAAACCATACCATTCGTCAGGCTCTCGGCAATTGCAACAAGTTATGCTACTTTAGGCATCTGGCTCCACATCATGTTGACACATCACAAATCGCGTCTTTCAGAGTTTTATAAAATGGTTTTCCCTTATTCAGCACTGGTGATTTTGGCTTTTGAGGCAAGAGCACTCATTATTCAACTTAGTGCCTTCGGTCTCAAACCCACTGAGTATTCATTTATACTGATTTGGATTTTCACAGTGTCCGCAGCTTTGCTTTTGATGATCAGAAAGTCGAAGTCCCATATCACCTTGGCACTTACTACCTGTGTTCTTGCAGGCGTTGCGGTCTTACCGATTGTAGGATATCATGCGCTCCCCGTATCAATGCAAGTCAGTCGTCTTGAAAACATCTTGACTGAACAAGGCATACTTTCAGGTAGCGAACTTACTCCTGCTCAGAGCGAACCTGAACTGAAGGTCAGGGAGTCTATTACAGAATCCGTTATGTATCTGGCATATGCCCAGGATGCAAAATTACCGGAATGGTTTGATCGGGATTTGGGTGAGAACAATGTTTTCAAATCCAAACTCGGTTTTGAGCAAGTAATGCCAAGATTTGATGAAGAATATTACGGCGGTAAATACCTCTCGCTGCGACTTCCATCTGAAGCAGTTGATATTTCAGGATTTAGGTGGGCTTTTAGTCTCGAAAACTTCGAGGGCAGAGATAGTACCGCATCATCAATTGTAAATGGTGACAACGGTAAGTACTTTGTTCAGTGGTCCATCAATACGACATCCGGGATACCAAAACTCATCATTGAAAAGGATGATCAGGTCATTCTGGAAGATGATATGAACACTTATATTGACCGCATCGCCGAAAAATTCCCACCAGGTGAATCCAGTGAAGAAAACGTGACCCTCGAGGACATGACCTATCTCATAGAAACACCAGAAATCACCGTATTGCTTGTCTTCAACAATATTGAGATCAACTCAGACAACCAAAATGACAAAATCAATTATTGGATCAATATGAACACCCTTTACATGAAAGAAAATTAATCAAAATAATAAAGCAAGATCAGGCTCGTTATTACAACAGAGCTTGATCTTGCTTTTTTGTTTGCAAATCACATTTCAATAGTGTTTCCTCCGAGCATCTCTGCGACCCAATTGTGACAGGTCACAAAAATAACTTGATGCCTCTCAGCATGATTCTTAATCATATCAATGGCTTTCTTCTGTCTGTCTTCATCCATATTCACCAAACAATCATCGAGGACCGTAAGTTTTTGAGTATCTCCACCGAGTTCATCGATGATTGCCAATCTGAAAGCGAGAGCAACGCTGTCGAGAGTTCCTGAAGACAAAAGTTTGGTTGGAAGCATTTTATCCTTGTTGCCAATCGCCACATCCAATCTTTCATTCAGATCGATGAAATCATATCTGTTCTGGGTGATCATGGACAAATTTCTCATAAAAGATCGTTCAAGGCTGCTGTATGAATCTTGCTTGAACTGCTCAAGGATCTCTTCAAGTTTTTCCATGATTGTTTGCAGCTGCTGTGCCTTTTTTATATATTGGTTCATTTTTTGAGTTTCGTCTTCATAACTTTCATAGAACTCCTCCGAACTTCTCTCCGGTAGTTCAGATAAAACACGTTCTGCGGCAATTTCCAGTCTGTTGATTTTCTCAATGAGATCATCTCTAAGCCTTTGTGTCTTTCTGATTTCTGATAAATACTCTTCAACTGTTGAAAACTCCTCAGGCAGTTTACTGAGTTCAGACAGTTCGGAAGTCAGTCTTTTTTTCTCCGATAAATTCTCACCAAGTGTAATGGCGACATCGTCATGTGAGGAGAACTTGCTTTGCCACTGTTTCAAATAAAAATCACACTGAGCTTTATTCTGCTCAAATCCTCTGATTTCATTTTGAATTTCAATGATGGATGTTTCAAGAGTTTCAATGCTTGGAAGCGCCATTTGATCGTACTCACTTTTCTTTTCATCGAAATCCACATCATCTTTAAAAGCAGGAATATCTTTCACTTGCTTTTCAATGCTTGCCAGTTTGATTTCTATTGCTCTGGCTTGAGCGTTTTTCAACTTTGCATCCTCTACAGAACTCGCTCCGAGCTCAATCAACTCTTCCTCTAAAACGCTTGTATTTCGTCTAAATTCCTCTTTTACTTTTGTGAAGTCTATTTGGTTGGACTGGATTTCAAGTGTGACCTGCTCCCCAATTTCGAGCTTCATATAGGCATTCGTGGTCCACGTCTCTCCAACAGGTACTTTAATACTGTTTCCATAGACATCTGTCACTACCGCAGGATGGTTCGATTTCAAAAGCTGACCTGCGAGTTCTGCTGATTTGAGTTTAACATTTGCTGAATGGATCGCTTTTTCCAGTCTTTCCAATTTGGAAACTTCTTCATTTGTGATTTTTGAAAAGGCATCAAGTTCAGCTCTCTTATGATCAATCTCCAGTTCCAGAGACCTTTTTTTCTCGTATGCTTTATATTCGAGCATGAACTTTTCATAGCTTTTGACTGCCTTCAATTTTTCCTGCACATTCACAAGCCTGAGTTGAGCTTTCCTTATATTCTCATCGGCATTGGATTTGTCCGCTTCCATCGCCGGCCATTTCTTGTTTACTTCCAGCAGTTCTTTATTCTGATTTTCAATTTGATCCAGTTTGCTCTTTAACGTTTGATATTTGATGACATCTGCTTCAATGCTTGCGATGGCATCCAGTCTGCTGACCAGTTTCGTCTTTTCCTCACTGAAAGCTTTGATTTCAGCTTGTACCCTTTCAAGTTCTTTCTCACGTTCTTCAGTAAACTTCGCTTCATATGCTGATCGTTCCGCTTCGTAATGATGTGCAAGAATCAAACCGATTCGATTCTTGTGTGGATTCTGCCATGATTTGTTATTCATGGGTTTTTCTTTTTCCATATCCCAGTTGCTGGTCAATGACTTATATTCGCTCTCAAGCCTGCCTTTGTAAGCTTCTAAAGACAATCCATCCAAATTCATGGATGCGTTTTTCATCAGCTGGCTGATGGTTTGAACCGTTTCAGTATTTGATTTAATGTCCTCGAATAGCGCTTTGAAAGCTTCCTGTTTCGAGAACATCACATTGGAATATGTTCCTTCACCGTAAACAAGATAAGTCTTCATGATTTCTTCTATGGCACTTTGATCCAAAATTTTTGTCCCCTCTTTTTCAAGAGACGTTTTGGAATCGGACGAGTGCCACAATTTATGGAGTTTGTATTCATGTCCTTCTGCTTCAAATGTGATGGCACATTCAGCGTGATCCCCGTTTTCATAAGGAAATGCCATTTCTGCGAATCTCTTGTCTTCTACTTTTTTATTTCCGATTCTGGCGTTTGTAAATAGTGAGGCATAAAGTGCTTCCATAGCCGAACTCTTTCCTGCTTCGTTTCGCCCGACAATTACATTGAGACCGTCACCAAATTCAATGGTCTTATTGTTGATACCGGCAAACTGGACAATATCAAGTTTTTTAATCATTATCCATCACCTCCATCATGAATTCATAGGCAAGATGAGCAGTTTCACCATCTGACTCGTCAATGAGTTTCATCAATAGCGCATATGGTACGGAATCTTTTGTAAAGGATTTATCTATTGTCTCTTGAGTAAATTTCGGTTTCAGTGCCATTTCATTGATTTCTACGTAGGCGAATTTTTCATCCATGGCACTCATCACTTCATATCTATTTTCATAGTGGTCCTGATCCAGATACCCATCTAGGTGGATCCTGACAATGAGCTTTTCCAGATTTTCGTTTGCAAATGGTTTCAAAAGCTCGGTTTCACTCAATTGGTCATTGACTTTCAGGACAATGTCGTAAAATTTATAAGTACCAAGTCTTATTTTTTCAGCATGTATATTTTTGTTTTGATCCAGTTCGATATACCAACCACTGCCATCAAAGCGATAGTTCAGACCATCCGGTTCAGGTGTACCTGCATTGTAGACCCTATCAGTCGTGGTTTCCTGAATGAGCGGGTACGGCACATGTGTATGTCCGATGAGACTAAGATCCATACCAAGTGATCCAAGTTCCTGAAGCGTCATTGGAAAGTATTCATTGTTGAGATCCGGAGAAATCTCTTTGATGGATCCATGTGCCAAAAGGATGTTCATTCTATTCTTATTGAGGCTAGTCGTCTTGATCCATTCAAGGTTGTTCACTTTACTGTGCTTGCTGTCACAAGGTGAAGCATAAACGTCCACTTCGATGTCCTGAACTTCAAAGGAATAGACTTTACTTTCGTTCAATAGGACGCAATTATCCGGCATGGTATCGCTGAAAGTTTGCCACAACTGCAATTGCTGATCGTAATAATCGTGGTTGCCTGGTAAGATCCATATATAATCGCCACTGAATGCCCCCAGAATTTCCGTGACTTTTACGACATCTCGTTTTGCTACTTTGATGGTTTCAAAAATATCCCCCGTGATAGCGAGCACATCACACTTCAAGCGATCAGCTTCAACAACAGCATTTCTAAGGGCTCCAAATCTCGATTCTATGAGATTAGCCCTTAAATTATCGGGATATCTTTGGAACTTCATGCCAATGTGTATGTCTGAGATATGAAAAATTTTGATGGCCATGTCTATACTCCTTTATTGGCTTTTGTTTTTGCCTATAAAATGTGACAACATTCTAAAGTAGGCGTACCCTATAATCCGTTTGAATATATTGATTTTACAATCATAATAATAGTGTTGATCCAAATATCCGTTTTCGGTCCAAAATTCTAGATCAAGTGGTAGCACATGAATTGCCAATACTTTTTGTGTGTAGAACTCAAAGATTTGTTTCATACTTGGTTTGAAGTGCTTTTTGTTACTCTCATCCATGTAATATAGGAATTTTGATATTGATTCTGGTGTAACCTCGTTCTCTAAATTAAACATAGTTCTTGATAATGCTCCAGTATAAATGGTTCCCCATTGAACGGAAACATCCTTAAGATAAGAGAGCGCTTGTTTTGATCCTGAGACTTGGGTGGATGTCACAAAGAAAATAGGTTTTCCGACCAGAGGAGACCTATGGTACCATGCACAGCCTCTGTCTATCAACATTTTAAGATACCCTGAAATCTGTCTGATATATACAGGGGTTCCAATAATAATCCCGTCTGCTTTACTCATTTTACCGAGCAACTCTTCTGCGTCATCTTTGATGTTGCATTGACCATTTCTTAGACAATTCTCACATCCTACACATGGTCTTATATCAAAATTTTTTATTTCCAGAAATTCCACTTCAAATGATTCCAAATGTGTTTCGATTCGTTTTAACAGCGCATAATTCGACTTTCGTCTCATGCTCGCATTGATGATTAATATTTTCTTCATATTGTCCTTCCGAATATTTAGTCAAGCTGAACTAACAAATCACGTAATCCCCTTGCTTACATCCTATGGCACTTGCGATGGATTTGCATTTTGCTCTGAGCATGTACACGATTCGTTCATCATTCAAATCGCTCAGAGTCTCATAATTGGCCTGTCCCTTGGAAATGATGAGGTCCGCTGCATGAAAATATTCCAGAAATGATTCTGATACAAGTTCCATGATAGTCCCTTGAGCCGCAAGACCGTTGTCGATGACCTTGACAAGTTTTGTCATGCCTACATCGATAGCGTCTTCCATCGTCGCATCGTTGACAATCGGTCCACCTTTGACCACATATGTAATCTTTTCCATGGGCATTTGCTCAACAAAGAGTTTATCAAATACGATTTCACCTGAATTATCTGTGATGATCATGATTTTCTCCGCTTGACGAATACGATTCCAAAGCGATGCTGTCGACAGTCCAAACAATTCCGCCTCAATGCTGCCTTTTATGGATCGTTCCACTTTCTGTCTGTCTACATGGATGCCGAGTCCAAAGTCGATAACATTGCCTGCAATCGCCAAACGACAAGCCATATCGAAAGGAAATTGACTTTTCTCAATTTTATCTTTAAGCGCCAACTCATTGATCAAATCTTCCGCAATATCGTTGAATTGCACTTTGAAAGATTTGTATGGATCTACATTTCCAGTGATCTCTTTGACATAATTATGGACTTTCATTGCCAAATATGGTGCTGTTTCTTCAAATGTGATCTCACTGAGCTCTTTCAGTGCAAACCTTAAAATTGCTTCCTGTGTCTTTTTGTCCTCCACCAGAAGCTCCGATATTTCATTCGCTTGTCTCTCCAGGCAAGGGATGCATTCGTGTTTGACCTTCAAATTTGCCTCCTGACTTTCTATCATTTGTCTCTGAAATGTCCTACTCATTCAATTATAAAACAAATGTCTGTCCTGTACACCCCTTTAGTCCACAAAAATAAAAGTCGTCCGAAAGGACGACTCAGGGTGATGACAAAGTCATCAAACTGTAGACTCATGGATTATTGACCACACCCATAAAGAGATTGGCACCAGTCAATGAATCTTGGATTACAATAACGAACGGATGGTCACATTTGAACTCAACTATTTCTTCGGGTTCCGGTATCGCACTTGCGGCTTCCACCTCCACTACGGTCACGGCAGCAGCTTCTGTCCCTTTTTCATCCACGATGATTCGAGCATTCTGAAAAATATTATTGATATAAACGTTGCCTTCTGGTACAACAATCAGCTCTGAAAAATCTGCCATTGTCTCCTCAAATGGAAGCTCCATCCCCATGACTTTTAAAAGCTCTTTCAAATCATTGTTTGCCTGAAAATCGAACTTAAGAAAATACACATCCACTTTAGTTGAAGCAAGGTCACCATTTTCACTATCAAGCATAACGGCCTGGCCTTCAGTATCCTTGAAAAAATCATCCACATCATTTTTGGGAAGATAAATCAGCATTCTCAGATCACCATGATAACTCATTGATAGGATTTGGGCCGAATCAGTTTCCAAATATGGAAAATGACCTTGAGTTTGCATCATATCAACGTTGGTCTTTGTGCCATTATTCAATTCGAAAGGCATCTCAACAGTCAGTGACTCGTTGAAATCATTTCGCCAAGTCCCTTTGAAATATAAGGTGTTTATGAGAGCGGCCACTGTGGCGGGATCGAACTCCTTAAAAGTCTCCTTGAGTAGTCCTCCGGTATGGTCTTCCACCCACTTGTTCATCGCATCCACTGTTTCAGTCAATCTGAAGTCGACCTTATAGACCTCAGCGTCATATTTGCTTTTTAGTGTATCCACAAAAGGTTGCTCCGGTGTCAGATTTTCACGTACCCATAACGAGTTGCCGATTTTCACAATTGCATTGGGTCTGTCATCAGTGGTTGTGGCTTCCATGTGTTTGAAAATATTCATGACTTCATTATAATCACTGTTGTCCAGTGGATTTTCATAATTCAGCACATCAAGAATTTGGGTTCTTGTTTCACTGACAGCACCATTTTGAACCATAGCGAGTGCGTATACCAAACTGATCGGAGAGAATAATTGATTGATTTCTCTGTCCTTATTGTAAATGATTTCAAATAGTTCCAGTCCAGTTTGATTGGACTTCATCATGGCATCTTTCGCATTTTGAGAAGCGGTAGCTCTCAAACCCTTAAATTCAATAGTCTCGAATCCAACATCAGCCTTAACAGCCTTGGCTCCATCAAGTACAGGTGCGCTACATCCCGTCATCAATAAAATTGCGATAATAATCAATATTGTTTTTTTCATCTCACTCGCCTCCACTGGTTTTGTCGGTAAATACTCATTATCTATAGCGTTACCCCGAAAAATCGGTTAAAATCTAATTGAGGTGCTAAATATGTATAATAACACAAACATCGAAAAACTTTTGGAACAATCAAAATTGCTCGCAACCCAAAATCCTCAAGAATCCTATGATCTCGCTAAAAAAGCAATGGATCTGTCCAAATCGACACATAATCCTTTATCATACGGTTACTCTCTTTTTCATATGGCGTATGCTTGTAGAGTCATGTCCGATTATTCTAAGGGACTTGAACTTGCGTTTCAAGCTCTCGAAATATTTAAAAAGCATGAAAATACTATTGGGATATTGAAAGCCAGCAATATTATTGGAATCATATACTTTTACTTTGGAGCCTATACCGATGCTCTGGATTATTTCATGACTTCAGTTTCCAAAATTCACAAAGACACAGATCCAGGACTGGAATCCTCACTATACAATAATATTGGCGAAATCTACAGAATGGCTGAAGATTACTCAAGTGCCATATTCTATTATGAAAAAGGTATTGAAATATGTGAAGCTCATGGACTGGAATCCAATAAGGCTGTAATCCATCTCAACATTGGTGAAATCTTTTATCGTCAAGAAAAATACGAAGCATCATATGATGAGTTGATGAAATCCTATTCTATTGTCATGAAGCATAACGATATGATCAATCAAGGTGAAGCTGAAACCAAGCTTGGTCGAGCAATGCAAATGAAAGGTGATTATAAAGCAGCTGAGATCTATTATAATTCAGCGCTCGAAAAAATAACACATGTGAACAACAAATTCTATTTGGTAGAACTGCTCATAGAAATGGCCAAACTGGATGAACTGACTGGAATCAATCCACTTAAAAGGTGGAATGAGGCCCTGGAGCATGCCATAGGCAATAAACTCGACAACAAAGTATGTATGATTTACAAATCGCTTTCATATTATTATGAACGCAATCAAATGTTTGAAAAAGCACTCACATATCACAAGGCATATCACGTCAAAGAGAAGGAAATAGATGCGGTCAACTTGTCCAAACGCCTTGAAATCCTATCAGTCGAGTTCCAGTATTTCAAAGAAAAAGAACGGACAAAGAAAATTGAGCTCTTGACCAATAAACTTGAAGACGACATCAAAGCCGCCAATGAGGAGCTCAACCAGTTGATGGCCATTAACACAACACTGCAAAAGGAAACCTTGATTGACGATTTGACTCAGCTGTATAATCGAAGAGGAATCGACAGGATGTTCTCTACTCAGATCAATGAAACAGGCTTGGTCTCTGGTGTGATCCTCTTCATCGATATCGATCATTTCAAGACTTACAACGACAACTTCGGACATATCCAAGGAGACGTCTGCTTGAAAACCCTTTCCGATAACATCAAGGCAATTGTTGGAAACATAGGATTTGTTGGGCGCTATGGTGGTGAGGAATTTCTTTGTTTTATTAGGGTAGACTCTTACAATAAGGCCTTATCATATGCAGAAAAATTGAGAACTACCGTTGAATCCCTATCCATCCCTTCACTTGAAGGACTTTCACCTACAAAAGTCACTATTAGTGTAGGAGGCAGCTATGGTCAAATCAATGCAGCGAATCTTAAGCACTTTACAAAGCTGGCAGATGAACAACTCTATAATGCAAAAGACAGTGGAAGAAATATGGTCATTGTCGTGGAAGTCAAATAAAAGCCATGGGACAGATCCCATGGCTTTATCTTTGTTGTATTACTTAATTTCTTCTTTCATGTTCCAAGCTTCAACCAAAGAATCAATAAAGTATGAGTGACCATCTTGTAATGACATAGTTGCACTTGTTGTAACGTCTACCAACATAGCAAGCTCTTCTGCTGTAAATGTAGCAGTTGTAGCCAAATCAGATTCAGTCAATTTTTCTGGGTATGCCACTTTATATGGTCTACCGTTAGCATCTGTGTATTTATTAAACCATGCAACAACTTCATCTACTGTCATGCCTTTGAAGTATTCTTCAAAGTAATCAAGTTGAACGAACCACTCATTTTTTGTCAAGTTGTCCGCTGCGCCTTTAGAAAGAAGATGCGTCATATCATATGCATAGCCTTCTTCTCTTTTTGATTCCCATTCCAAGACAGCTTCTACAGCTTCATCTAACAATGGTTTCTCTATAGTATTGTCCATCCATTGGAACATTGAAGTTGTGACTTCCATAACGTCCCATTGGATATCAACGATTTTGCCTTCGCTATCAAAAACAGCGCTTGCAGATGTTACGTTAAGATTGTCTTTTTCTCCGCCTCTAAGTCTATAGTTTGAAATCATTCCTAGACCAAGATAGTACTTTTGACCTTCTGAAGCTGTTTGTGCAGGTGCAGCAACAGCAGTTCCAGCTTTTATAACAATTACATCTCCAACATAAATCATGTTGGCATTCTTTACTTGTGGATTGAGTGCAACAAGTTCAGCAGTAGTCAATCCATTGTCCTTAGCGATTTTCCAGAAAAGGTCACCACTTTTTACTGTGTAAGTGACTTGACCTTCTGTAGCTACAGGAGCCACGTTGACATCAGTAGTCGCTTTGGTAGGTGTTTCTGTCTCAGTCCAAGTTGTCGCTGATGTAACCACGTCAACCGCGTTTGTTGCAACAGCTACCCCTGGTGCTGTCACAATTGTCATTAATAGTAACGCGGCCATTGCAAGTGCTTTAAATCTCTTTGCCATAAAAATACCCCTTTATAATATTTTTATACAGACTTTTTCTCACAAGACCTCTCACGTTGTGTTAAATTAAAGACAAACATGCGCAAAAAAACCTCTGTACATTCTTATTGTATCAGAGATTTTTTAATTTGATAACTAAATTATATGATTCCAGGAAATAAATTTTCAGAAAACTCTAACGATGCTCTCCCATGAAGAAAAGTGCCACTGTACCGGGTCCGGTATGTGCTCCTACAACTGTTCCTATGCTGTTGATTTGAACCTTTCCATTTAAGTTCGGAAATTTCTCTTCAATCTGAGTCGCCACCTGACGCGCATCATCATAACATGCTGATTGAGATATGAAGCACTTTCCGGAATAGGCAGTGCCACCTTCGGCATATTGCTCCATTTTTTTTACAATTCCATTGATGGCGTGTTTCTTTCCCCTTATTTTCTCATGAGGAGTCAAATGACCTTCATGATCGACTCTTAAGAGTGGACAAATGTTGAGCAATGTGCCCACCATTGCTGCTGTTGGGGATATTCGGCCGCCTCTTTTGTAGTGTGTGAGATCGGTAGAGAAGAACCAATGTTGAACTCTCAGTTTGTTTTCTTCGAGCCAATCGCGCAACTGATCGATGGTTTCACCCTTTTCTTTTAGGTCTGCTGCTTGGTCAATCAACAAACCGTAACCTGAAGATGCGCCTAAAGAATCCACGATGTGTATTTTTCTATCAGGATAAGTTTCCAAAAGTTCTGTTTTTGCAAGGTTTGCCGCATTATAAGTGCCAGATAGACCCGAAGAAAACGAAATATGTAACACATCTTTTCCAGCTTTCAAAAACGGTTCGAAGAAATCCATGAATTCTCCGACATTGACCTGGGATGTTGTAGGCATTGCTCCTTTTTCTATTCTTTTATAATATTCTTCAAAGGAAATGGTCTGTCCCATATCATCCAAGTGATCCTGACCATCCATGATATAATGGAAACTCGCAAAAGGGATCTCCCTTTTTTTAAAATACTCGTAAGGCAGGTCTGCAGTTGAACAACATGATAGTATATACTCTGACATAATCGTGCTCCTTTCAGCTAAATTGGTGAAGTTCAATCCTAATAATATTTTAACAATTTTAATGTGATCTGTCGATGATTATCAAGATAATATTTTGTTGTTATTTAATAACAATATTCTTTTTTCCGTACCATCAGCATATTCAAATGTGACATAATGATATTTTGCCACAATAAGTTCTACCCTTTCATAAGCTTGATTGTATGGTGCTTCAATTTCACCAAGGAAATTGTTCACTGCAGCCAATAACTTGTTGGTCGGTTTGTGGAATAATTTACCCACCATCCTGTCTTCGTGATGATAGATTTTCACATCCTCAATGGTTCTCAGTGTGGTTATGATTTCAGCGAAGTCCGACGTAAAAATTCGATTCATCTCTTCATCATCGAATTGAATAAAAGAGGTATGTTCCCCTTTTGGAAATGTGTCCAGTACTACGTCCAGTTTCACGTTTCTAAACATATGACCTTGACCTTCACAACTCTCACATGCAATATTGCCAGTGCCAAGGCATGTCGTGCACTTTATTGTGCCTGTACCGTCACACGTTTTACAATCAACCTTTACTGTAATCGGTTTTTCAGTAACCATAGGTTGAGATGCGATTACACCTGCTCCCCCACAAACATTACAGACTGGGCCTTTCTCAGTGATTTCGAGTATTCCTGTCCCTCCACATAATGCACAGACTTTTCCACTGCCTTCGCAGTTGTGACAATAGTCTTCTTTAATGATTCCTTTA
>JAIOSU010000316.1 GCA_021107455.1 Clostridiales bacterium
ATCTCATCCAGTGTACCCATTGCTTTGATCTCTCCATCCATGATAATTGCAATTCGATCACAGAGCCTCTCAGCCACATGCATCATATGTGTGGATATAATGACTGTTTTGCCTTCATCTTTCAGAAGCTGGAGATAATCCGTCACTGCACGTGCTGTTATGATATCGAGACCGTTTGTTGGCTCGTCAAATATAATGACATTCGGATCATGAATCAAACTGACCACAATCGATAATTTTTGCTTCATTCCTGTGGATAGGTCTGAAATTTTCGTGTGTCTGAAAGGGGTGACCCCGAAATAATCAAAGAGATTGTTCATACGTTCATCAATTAGATCATCGCGCATATCGTGGAGTCTCCCGAAAAAACGGGTGGTATACTCTGGTGTGAAATGGGTGTCGAGCTTGAGTTCATTTGTTAGAAAGGCAAGTTCACGTCTTACGGATTCGCCTTCTGTATGACCCTCGAAGCCGTTGACGTTGATAGTACCTTCAGTGGGCTCAATGAGTGTGGCAAGACATCTCAATGTGGTTGTTTTTCCTGCTCCGTTGGGACCAAGTAAACCGAAAATCTCGTTATCGTTCACTTGAAAACTGATGTTCTTAACGGCTGTTTTGAAATTTACTTTATCTCCGTTGGCAATCATTTGCTTCTTTGAGAGCTTGAAAGTCTTTTTGAGATTGCTGATTTGTATCATGATTTCCTCCTGTATGAAATACATATGTACTGAGAATACTTTAACACTTATTCATGAAACGAACCTTACTAAAATCTTAAATTCCTATTAAATTACAAAAGGAGCACGGAATGATTAATTATTTTATCAAATTAAAAACCTATTTGTCAAAACAGGATGTTGTTGACATAACTGAGCTTGTAGAAAGATGTGACAAGTTTGATCCAGTGGCGCTGAAGTTAGAGCTCGAGTACAAAACGGCAGACATCCTCGAGAGTTCGGAACCTCTGATGGAATTGAACGAATTTATGTATTATGACGACAAGAGGCTGGTCGGATATTTAGGGATTGGAAGTTTCGGGGGATCAACACCGGAGCTAAATGGCATGGTCGATCCGGAATACCGAAATAAAGGTATCTTTGGGGAGCTCATGAGACTGGCGGAGGATGAATGTCGTAGACGTAGGATGAGCAGCATGCTACTTTTGAGTGACCGCAAGTCCACTGCAGGTCAAGCATTTATCATTTCAAGATGTGCCAGCTTTCATCACACCGAGTTTGAGATGCATATCAGTTCTCTTGAAAATGAGGTTCCTCCAACAGGGATTTTTCTAAGAAAAGCGACTAATTCTGATGCAGATGAGGTCGCAAGACAAAATAAGATTTATTTTGATGGTTCAGATGAGGAGCATAATATGATTATGCCTGAAACCGAAGAAAAAAGAGGGATGACCATTTATATAGCAGAATATGATGGAAATGTTGTCGGTAAAACACACCTTCAAGTAATCGGAAATGAAGGCAGTATATTCGGGCTCGGAATATTACCGGAGTACAGGGGACTTGGACTCGGAAGAAAACTATTGCTCGAATCCATAAGACAACTTAGTGAATTGAATGCATCCAGCATCATGCTTCAAGTTGAGTCAGAGAATTCAAATGCACTCAATCTTTACAAATCCTGTGGTTTCGAAGAAACTTCAGTGATGGATTATTATAAACTCGAATTGTAATTCTTAAGCTTGACTAAACTTTCATCTAGAATTATTATTGGTATAGACTACATTTGAGAAGGAGTACATATAATGATTAAGTGGGACGCACAATACGAACTTGGAATCTCTGCAATCGACGAACAACATAAGGAACTTATTAAAATCACTGGAAGATTATCGGATTTACTCACAAATGCGATTGAGGGAGATGATATTTATGATGAGATGGTTACAATCATAGAAAACGTCACCGATTATACTGTTTATCATTTCCAATTTGAAGAAGAGCTTTTCAATAGATTTGATTATGAGTATAAGGATTCGCACATAGCTGAACACAATAAGTTGATTGATGAAATCAGAAGTCTTGATTTGAGGGCTGTTGACGAGGACCAAGTGGTTTACGGCAAAAAGATTCTTAAATTTTTAATCACTTGGGTGTTCAAACATATCACTGGATCTGATTTTCTATATAAAAATTTGTTTATTGAAAAAGGAATCGTTTAAAAATGCATGGAATTTACCAAAAAAGCCGTCAGTCCTAGATTGACGGCTTTAAATTTTGGTATAAATCGATTATGTGGAGGTGCATAATGAAAAATTATATTGGGCTGGATATCGGTGGTACAAAAATTCTTGGTGTTCTTTACGATGAGAAGGGCAATCCGATTTCAAAAAGCAAAAAAAAGACCAAAGCATCCGAGGGCATTGAAGTGGTAATGGAGCAAATTGTCAAAGTCATCGATGACCTTATAGAAGACAATACTGTGGAACTAGCAGGAATTGGTGCTGGAATTCCAGGCCTCGTCACCGATGGGGGCATAATAACTTTTTCCCCCAATATTCCACTTAGGGATTTCAACCTTAGAAAAGTATTGAACAAAAAATATGATGTTCCAGTTGTGATTGGAAATGACGTCAATGTAGCAATGTTTGGAGAGTTCAAATATCTGAATAGAAGTGACTTGAAACATGTCCTGGGTCTTTTCGTTGGCACCGGAGTAGGAGGAGCTATTATCATTGATGGTAAACTCTATCAAGGACAAGGTGCGGCTGCGGAATTTGGGCACATGGTTGTGAACTCTGATGGTGTCTTCTGTGGATGTGGTTCTCAAGGATGTCTTGAAGCATATGCCTCGAAATGGGCCATACAGGAATTTTTACGTTCACAAATCAAGAAGGGGCGAAAGTCGACTCTAAAGGATATACTTGAAACCGACGATGTCATAAAAAGCTCTGCCATTGAAAAGGCATATTCCGAGGGGGACGAAATCACGGCCGAGGCTATAGATCGAGCTATCAGATATCTAGGGATCGCTCTTGGCAGCTTAATCAATCTTTTCAATCCCCAGATGATCATTCTAGGTGGTGGCATGATGGAATCCATGGGTAAGACACTACTGTCTAAGCTTATAGAAGAATCGGAACTGCATACAATGCCAGGTCTTATGAAAACGGTCGAATTCAAGTTATCCGAACTCGGTGACGACGCAGGAGTATACGGAGCATATCAGTTAATTATCAACAATAAATGAATTTTGGAGGATATAATGTCAAAAAAACTATGTAAACTCGTTAAGGATGATATCTTGGAAGATGATTTTAAATCTTACGTCAAATATGTTAGAAAACCTCACTATGTCTGTAAAAAGTGCGGCAGAGCCGCCGCGGATGAGGATATGCTTTGTAAGCCACAAAAAATAAAAGAAAAAGACAAGGAATGATATTATGGAACAGACATTTGCAGCAATCGATTTGGGATCCAACGCCATAAAACTGAAAGTCGTTCAGATTGTTGTCCAGAGTTTCATGACCCTGGAAGACCTGAGTGTTCCCATAAGAGTCGGAGAAGAAGTCTATTTGTCAGGTATGATATCGCTTGGTACAGTCAATGAAATAGTAGAAACTCTAAAGTACTTCAGTCAAGTGCTACTTGAGTATGATGTAAAAACGTATGAAATCATCGCAACAAGTGCACTTAGAGAAGCCAGCAATACAAAAAATGTGGTAGAACTGATCCATATGAAGACAGGTCTAACCGTTGAAGTCGCTGAGGACACCATTGAAAAGTTTCTCACCTATAAATCCATTCGCGATCAAATGGACAATTACAGGGAAATAAGAAGCGGCTCCCTGCTCGTGGAAGTCAATTCTGGAAGTTGTGACATCAGCATCTACAGTCAAAACAAATTGATCAAGAACGAGGAAATAAAACTTGGAATCAAAGCACTCAAGTACACACTGATGGATCTTGAGAAAAGAACGGTGCTTTATCCAAATGTGCTGAAGGAATTGATTGAGACAAGAACCTCCCATATATGGCCATCCATTACAACCAGAAAATTAAAACATCTGGTTGCAATAGGTGGCGATGCCAAGTTGATCAGGGAAGTCCTTTTCAACAATAATGTTGTTATTCCCATGACTGATTTCAAAGCAATGTGTGTCAGAGCACTTGATTGTGATTATGAAGTTAGGGCTTTGATTGAAAAATCGGGTGCCAACTGGTATGAGTTTTTAGCAACCATCATAGTATATGATGTGTTTTCTGATTTGGTCGAAACAGAATTCATCTGGATTCCTGAAATTTCACTTAGAGATGGTATGATAGCGGAACTTGTGGAAAAAAACAGAAATTTGATGAGATATCGCAGTTTCAACAATGATATCTACACCTTGACAAAAGAAATTTGCAAACGGTACAGAACCAGTGAGAGCCATGTCAAACAGGTAGAAAAGATGGCGCTTGCTTTTTTCGGCGCTCTGAAAAAGGATTATGAGTTCAATTCCAGGGATTATATGTTGTTAAGGCTCGCCGCAAGTCTTCATGAGATAGGCAAATATACGAGAATGAAAGACTACCTGGTTACGACTTATGACAAGATCATCAATTTGAACATTTTGGGTGTGACCCATAACGAGATTATGATGATCGCCCATACCAGTAGGTTGATCACCAGTTCAGAACATAAAACATATGGTTCGGAACTTGAAGGCATAAGAGATGAGGATCAAATCAGAGTATATAAACTCGCTTCCATACTTTCTATGGCTGATGCACTCGACAAGGGCAAGAAACAAAGGATCCATGTGGTCAAAGCCTATGTGGAGGATGAGCTATTTGTTATTGAGATCACCAAGGATGAACAATGCATTTTAGAGGAGTGGAGTTTTGAATTTACTATTACCAATTTTGAGAATACATTCGGAATAAGACCGGAATTGAGGGAGATATGATGAGATTATTCAATAGAGAGTTAAGCTGGCTGGAGTTCAATGAACGAGTCCTTTTGGAGTCAAAGGATGAATCTTTGCCACTACTCGAAAGAGTGAAGTTTAGCGCAATTTTTTCTTCCAACCTCGATGAGTTTTTCATGGTCCGTGTTGCGGCAATCAAAAATCAGATATCACTGGGTTATGAGGCGGTGGATCCTTCCGGATACACTGCAAGAGATAAGCTCTTGGCTATAAACAGTAGGGTCAGGGAGCTTGTGGAGCTGCAAAGTAAAATTCAAACCAAACTCATAAAAGATATGGATAAAGAGGGTATTCATTTTTTAAGAAAAGAGAATTACAGCGAAGCGGACCTGCTTAAACTTGAAATGACGTTCAATATGGATATTTTTCCTGTTTTGACCCCTATGGCTGTGGATTTTACCAGAAGATTTCCACTTGTAAACAACAAAGGTCTTTATATTGCAGTCAAACTATTGATTGGTTTTGATACGAAACTGGCTATTGTCCAAGTCCCAAGTGTATTGGATCGATTCATTGTTTTTTCAAAAGATGATGACAATATTATTTATGTTTTGCTTGAAGATATCATTGAAACATTCATAGACAGGCTGTTTTTGGGACATCAAGTTTTGTCCACTTCACTTTTCAGAGTGACTCGAAACGGAGACCTTAATATCATTGAAGATGAAGCTGAAGATTTACTGATGGTCATTGAAGAAGCTGTAAGATTGAGAAAGTGGGGCGAGACTGTACGCCTTGAAATCATAGAAGGAGCAGATCCTTGGCTTTACAAAGTCCTTCAAGATGCGCTGATGCTCGATTTTCAGCAAGTATATGAAATCAAGGAAATCATGGATGCGACTGGTTTTTTCAAATTGAAGGCTCCAAAATCCAAAAATGATCTTGAAAAAAAAATATATAAGCCAAATAAATTGGCATTTATGGATAAAAAGAATATTTTCAAATTCATCAAAAATGAAGATTTATTTGTGCATCATCCCTATGAATCATTTGATTGTGTGGTGGATTTCATCAAGCAGGCCAGCAAAGACCCTCATGTGCTCGCTATCAAACAGACGCTTTACAGGGTAAGTGGAGACTCACAAATAGTCAAAGCTCTATCTGAAGCCGCAGATAGGGGCAAACAGGTCACTGTACTTGTGGAGCTGATGGCACGATTTGATGAGGAAAACAACATCAACTGGGCAAAAAAACTGGAACAAAGAGGAGTCCACGTCATCTATGGCATTTATGGTCTCAAGACACATTCTAAAATCACTTTGGTGGTGAGGAGAGAAAAGAACAAAATTCGAAGATATCTACATCTTGGAACTGGGAATTACAATGACCAGACCTCAAAATTATATACGGATATGGGGATATTCACATCTCGTGAAAATTTCGGGTCAGATGCATCGGTTTTCTTCAATATGGTTTCAGGTTTCGCGACTTCTGTAAATACCCATGTTCTGAGTGTCGCTCCATTTAATTTGAGACAGAAGTTTTACCAGCTCATCGATCAGGAAATCAAGTATGCCAAAGAGGGAAAAAAAGCTAAAATAACTGCAAAGATGAATTCCCTTGTCGATATTGAAATGATTGAAAAACTCTACGATGCCTCTAGAGCAGGAGTCAAGATCAGGCTTGTGGTCAGAGGAATTTGCACGCTTGTTCCCGGAGTTGAGAAGATGAGTGAAAATATTGAAATTATAAGTATAGTTGGGGAGTTCCTTGAACATAGCAGAATTTACATCTTTCACAACAACGGGGATCATAAGGTGTTTCTGTCAAGCGCGGACTGGATGACCAGAAATTTGAACAGAAGAATTGAACTCATGTTTCCGATTGAGGAAAAAGTCATAGCGGAGCGAATTATCAAAACCATGGATTTGTATCTGAGTGATAATTTAAAAGCTTGGGAGTTGACCAAAGAAGGACAATATGTCAAGCGTAAATCCAAGGGAAAAACTATTCATGCCCAAGAGATATTGAAGCAACTGGAATATGATAACAATACGTCATTTATTACAAAATTGGCGGAGAGGATGTAAGGTGTAAACCATGTTTTTAAACTATTTAAAGGGTTTTGCGGAAGCAAGTGCGTTTTATAGTGAAGAATCCGATTTTGAGACGACACATCTTGAGAACGTCATTCTTCATTCCATGCATCTATGTAAAAATAGAAACCTGGACGAAAAATTGGTAGCAGCAATTGCCATGGGTCATGATTTGGGAAGAACTCATTTGAATGTTCACGGTAAAAAGCACGCTAAAGCCGGTTCGAAGCTAATGAAGAAACTCCTTAAGGACTCAGAGTTCAGCGACGATGAAAAGGCAATCATATGTGATGCGATATTACATCATAATGAAAAGAATAAAATCCATAATGAATATGATGAACTCATCAAAGATGCAGATTCATTGGCACATAGAGATGATGGCATACTTAAAGAGGATAACAAATATGAGCAATATAGAATCATCGCAAGCGAGAGTGAATCAGTTGAGATGACTTTTGCGCCGGTCTCGGAATGGATCACTCCGTATAGAGAACATGTCGTAATGCTGAAAGAATCCTACTTGAATAAAGAAAAGCGCGATAATCATCCAGATGAATGGGTTCACGAGATAAGAACCGGTACAAGAAAGTTGAGAACGATATTGAAATTTCTTGCACCTACTGAAAAGAAAATTCAGAAAAAATTGGACAAATGGGCACTTGAAATGTCAGAAGCCAGATTTCTTCATGTGGCCACTTTAAAGGCAGATTCTCTGTCACCAAAAGTGAATAAAAAATTGAATGGACTTTATAAGGAGCTCGGTTCGAAACTTTCTCAAAAGAAAATTGATAAGAGAATTGAACAGTTGAATATAGAATTTGATCATGAAAAAATCATATCAGATTCACTTTCAAGGTATGAGCGGTTGATTATGGATGTCACTCCGAAAAACATGCATAAACTTAGAGTCAAAGGTAAATCAATCAAATATTTGACACAAATGGAACTTACGGAATTGTCACCAAGTGAGTTGGTGGATGCTGTACTCAGACTACACGATTTGCTTGGAGATTATAATGATTTTCTTGAGATGGCAGATTATTTTAAAGAATCAAGATTTAAAGGTGAGGCGAAAAAGCTCATGGATTTGATTCAAATGGAGATATTTCTTATACGAAAAATCATTCTTTGTTGTACAACAACAAAGAATGTAAGGTATAATTAGTTGTAATTCATGAAGGAATTATAATAAAAAAGTCAAACTTCTCAAGGATATAGTTTTATATGAAGGGGAGAATAATAATGAATCAGGAAATGACAATCGCAAAATTCCATAAAGCCTTGTTGGAAGGAAAGACAACAGTAAAAGAATTGGTAGAGTACTATTTGGATCGCATCGAGAAAGTAGATCCAAAAATAAAAGCGGTGATCTCAATAAACAAGGATGTGATCAGAGATGCGGAAAAATTGGATGAGCATTTTAAGGAGCACGGTCTTGTAGGACCGATGCATGGTGTACCAATTCTAGTCAAAGATAATATCGAAACTATTGAAAATGCCACAACTGCAGGAAGTTTAAGCTTAAAGGACCACGAGCCTCATAGAGATGCATATATTATTGAAAAATTAAGGGCAGCCGGAGGACTCGTGATTGCCAAGTCGAATCTTCATGAATTCGCGATCTGGGGTGAAACCATCAGCTCGATACTTGGTCAGACACTTAATCCATATGATTTCACCAGAACTCCAGGTGGTTCGAGCGGAGGGACAGGAGCAGGAATGGCTGCTGATTTCGCTTTGGTGGGACTCGGAACAGATACAATTAATTCTGTGAGATCTCCAGCTTCTGCCAACAATCTTGTGGGTATCAGACCCACAATTGGCGTGGTAAGCAGATCGGGTATCGTTCCATATTCATATACTCAAGACACGGCGGGTCCGCTCGCAAGAACTGTTGAAGATGCCGTTATGTGTCTGGATGCCATGAAAGGGTATGATAGTGATGACGACAGTACAGCATGGTATTTCAAGAACCAATCGGAATCTTTCCAGACCCATTTGAAACAAGATGGACTAAAAAGCAAACGTGTTGGTGTGCTTAAAGAATTATTTGGTGATGAAGAGATCCATATGGATACCACAAATGCTGTATTGAGTGCAGTTGGTCAAATGAAGACTGGTGGTGCAACCATCATTGAGCTTGAGGACGTATTTGACACTGGTGCACTCGTCAAAGAAGTGAGTGTCCATCTTCACGATTTCAAGGATCATTTAAACAGCTATTTGGCTACGATTCCAGGATCACTACCATGCAAAAATATGCAGGATATAGTGGATAGTGGTTTACATCATCCCGGTGTGAAAGATAACATGCTCACTGCACTTTCACTTTCTACAGATTCTGATGAATATAGAACACGACTGTTCAAAAGGACAAGTCTCCAAAACAAAGTTATGAAATTGATGGCAGTTCACAATTTGGACGCACTCGTTTATCCGCATCAGAAGCAACTTGTTTGTGAGGTAGGGTCTTCACAAAATGAACGCAATGGTGTTGTTGCCTCTGTGACAGGTTTCCCGTCGATTTGTGTCCCAGCCGGATTTTCAACTCCAGATAAAAATGCTCCAATTGGTGTTCCGATAGGTATGGAGATCATGGGGAGACCATTTTCTGAAGGTGTGCTCATTGAAATTGCATATGCATATGAACAAATAGCTAAAATGAGGAAAGCTCCAATAGGATTATAATCTAGAAAGGTGGTTATTATGAGTAAAATCAGCGACAACTTAAACTATTTCCAAACTAATCACAAAGAAATTGATGAGGCTTACTCCAATTACGGAAAGTTGATTCACGAAAAAGGCGGTCCACTCGACGAAAAGACGAGAGCGCTTGTGAAAGTTGCCATCTCATCGGTCGGTGAACATCATCTGGCTCTTGAAACCCATATCAGAAAAGCTATAAAATCAGGTTGCACACTTGAGGAAATTGAACATGTCATTCTTTTGACAGCACCATCAGTAGGATTCCCAAGTATGATGGAGTCTTTACTGGTATTCAGGGAATTCGTTGAAAAATAAGGGGGAATGACATGGTATATATAGGCGTTTTGATCGCATCCGTTTTTTGGATTTTGGTCTTTTCGATCGTATTGAATCTGATGAGAAAAGATAACAAAGCACTTGTGGCGTTAATCAAAAAATATGCACAAGGCAATTTTCTTGCTGAAAATGATCAAAAGTTAAGATTCACAAGCAATAAAAGATTGGCAGATGAAATTGGTGCTCTTCAAAAGACCATGAAGGATTGGCTGTATAACATGCTGAAATCTGAACTTGAATTGTCTAAATACGCCAAAATGTTGCAGGAAAATGCTGAGGAATCGTTAAAACATATGTCTCTCATTGAATCGCAAATCAATATCATCAAGGGCAACTCGCACCAAATCGCAAGTGCTTCACTGGAAAATGCATCAGTTTCAGAAGAACTTCAGAGTGCCAATGACCAAATGGCGAATGACAGCCATGAGTATATGGAAGTGACTGAAGGGACAATTAAGAATATCAAGGTTGGAAAACGCGCTATCGTCGGTGCACTAGAAGGCATAGATGAAGTGGAACTCAAAATGAAGAGCTCTGTTGATAAAGTCAACGCATTACAAGATATGATGGATGCAATTCAGACTATGACACAAGGCATCTCCAAAATTTCAGATCAAACCAACCTGTTGGCGCTTAATGCTTCCATTGAATCTGCACGTGCTGGAGAAGCCGGTAGAGGATTTGCCGTGGTGGCAAATGAAGTCACCAAGTTGGCTGATGAAAGCTCAAGACTAGCTGAGGATATCGATCGAAAAGTCATGGCGATTGCTGAAAACATGAAAGCTGTTGTGATAGAAATCGATGGTGGTATGAAAACAACGCAAGCGCTCAAGGGTAACAATCAAGAAGCGATTTCTCATTTGGATGAGATGGTCAAAGGTTCTGAAAGCATGCTCACATTTATTCGAAACATTTCAATTGGAATTCAAGAGCAATTGAAGGCGACTGAGGTATTGTCAGGGAATGTAGAGAAACTCGCTGGCATAGCTGCAGATTCCGATGGTGCTACTGTAGAGGCTGGAAGAGACGTCGAGGACCATCGACATAAAACAAATGAAAATGCTGTTCTTGCACAGTCCATCAAAGGAATTTCACAAAGTTTGAATGCATTCGTCCAGATGTTTGACGAAGCATTGAACGAAGAACTGTTTAGTACTGGCGAGAAGCTTGCGGATATAATGAAGAATCAAAAGATCGACAATGCGTATCTTCAAAAATTTTCCAAGGAAACAGGGATTTCTGAATTCTATATCACGGATGAAAATGGAGTAACTGTGCTTTCGAACAATCCGGCTGGAATCGGATTTACTATCGAAAATGATCCTACCACACAAGCTTATCCGTTTTATGCAATTCTTAAAAACCCGAAACACACAGTTTCACAATCTATGATGGTTAGAGATATTGACGGAAAATACTTCAAGTTTGTAGGGTTGTCCCGAACAGATCAAAGTGGGATTATTCAGTTAGGACTCAGCCTTGAAGATTTGTTGAAATTCAGAGGAAGATATGCGTTACTTTAATACAATAATAGTTGGTGGAGGACCCAGCGGCATCACTTGTTCATATTACTTGAAAATGAATAATATTGAACATTTGATCATAGAAAAAGGCGAAATGCTCCAGACATGGAAGCATGAACGCTGGGATTCCTTTTATCTCGTGACACCAAATTGGATGACTAATCTTCCTGGTTTGGATCACGAGATTCCCTACAACAATGAATATATGTCCAAAGATGAGATTTTGCGAGTATTTGAGCGTTATCTCGATTTTGTTTGTCCAAATTACATGGAAAATACCACCATAGGTCGCATTTCAAAATGCGAAGAAGGTTATCTTGTTGAGACTGACAGGGGTGAATTCATAGCTGAGCACATCATAATTGCAACTGGGATGTACAATAATCCTTTTGTACCTGAAATAAGTCAAAAACTTCCTGTTAATGTCTTTCAGATGCATTCTTCTGATTACAGAAATCCGGAACAACTCAAACCTGGCAATGTTGTAGTGGTCGGCAGCGGGTGGTCTGGTGTTCAGATTGCACTCGAACTGAGGAAGTTGACAGGTAGAGATATCTATCTTTCTATAGGAAGCATGACACCGCTTCCAACTGTATACCGAAATATTAATGGCGTATACTGGTTGAATCGATTATCTGGTTATAAAAAAGGAAAAGCTATCCTCAGTTATCATCTTGATGATTTTAAAAATGCCAATATAGCCAATAAATTGAATCAAAATTTAAAACAATGTCAAATGGAAGGTGTGCAGATATTAGGACGAATGACTGATGCGGAAGGCGATATTCTGATCTTTTCCGATTCTCTACACAAGTCCATTGAAGATGCTGATGACTATTTGGATCAGGTCAAGATTAGGATTGAAGAGCACATCGCAATCGAGAAAATGCAAGTTCCAAGTGGAACACTGGATCATTACAATAATCGTTTGGATAAGGATCTGCTTAGAAGAATCACAGAACTAGATTTAAATCGAAGCAAAATCGGAAACATCATATGGAGCACTGGATTTAAGAGAGATTATTCATGGATTGATCTGCCAATATTTAATGAAAAGGGCTTACCTGTTGTTGAAGATGGGGATTCAATATCTGAAAACATCTACTTTTGCAGTTTAGGTCTATCGGTGGACACAAAGCTCAAATCTGCTTTCGGAGTTGGACTTTTTGCTATCAATGAGTCTGCCGAAAGAACTGTGCAAATGTTGCTTGATAATACTAAGAAGTAAGGGGGCACAATGAATACAAAAGATGGTATCGGAACTTCACTTACAAGAAAAGAAAGTTTGGATAAGGTTTCTGGGCGAGTAATTTATGGTGGCGACATCATGACGCCTCAAATGCTTTATGCTGCACAAAAAACGAGTCCACACGCACACGCTAAAATCATTAAGATTGACACGGAAAAAGCTAAAGGTATGAAAGGCGTCAAAGCGATTTTCACTGGAGATGACTATAAAGACAATTTGGGGTTATATCTTTGTGATAAACCTCCTGTAGCACGAAATGTAGTAAGACATTATGGGGAAGTTGTCGCAGCTGTGGTTGCTGACACGTATGCAAATGCCACTGCTGCTGCAGATGCGATTGCAGTGGAATACGAAGTGATGAAACCAATTTTATCCCCACTTGAAGCACTAAGTGATGATGCTTATATCATTCACGAGGAAATGGGATCATATAGTCACATCAAACCGATTCATCCTGAACCGGGCACCAACGTAGCCAATAGAACAAAAATCAGAAAAGGCAATCCCACAGAGGCTTTCAAGAGTGCTCATGTGACTATAGAGACTTTTGTTGAGATTCCACCTGGAGACCATGTTGCCATGGAGCCCAGAGTGGCTATCGCTGAAATAAAAAAGACCGGATATGTCCATATATTGTCATCAACGCAAGCTCCTTTTGTTGTAAAGGGGTTGATGCATCAATTCTTTGGGATCGATCCAGGAAAAATCATCGTAAAAGCACCACTGATTGGTGGTGGATTTGGAGGTAAGGCTGGAATCCAACTTGAGGGTCTTGCTTATTTGTTATCTCAAAAAGTTGGAGGTAGACCTGTCAAACTTGTCAACACACGTGAAGAGGATTTGACTGGATCTCCTGGACATATTGGACTTCAAGCCAAAGTAAAGATCGCCGCTGATGCTGAAGGAAAAATCATGGGCATGGATATGGATTATTATTTCAACAGTGGTGCTTACGCTGATTATGCAGTCAATGTTTCAAGAGCGGCTGCGATTTCTTGTACTGGACCGTATTATGTCCCCAATATAAGATGTGACTCCATGTGTGTTTATACCAACATGCCATTTGCCACGGCTTATAGGGGATTTGGACATATTGAAATGTCATTTGCCATCGAACGAGCTATGGATGAACTTGCGAGTGCGCTGGATATGGACCCGCTGGAACTCAGAATAAAAAACGGTGTCAAACCACATGATACCACACCTGTCCAAAGTGTCCTCAATGAGAGCACA
>JAIOSU010000092.1 GCA_021107455.1 Clostridiales bacterium
CCTAATGAATGCAAATGGTTACAAAATTACTTTTTAACAATATCAACTTTTGGAGTTATTTTAGCATTCTGATCCTCAGACCATGATGCGAATTTTATCGGTGCAGTCATTGCACCCAAAACTGTCAATTCTCTATTTTCAATTTCATTGATAAAATCTTTAAACTCCTGTGAATCCAAATTTTCTGTACCATCGCCATTAATTTCAGCCAATACAGTTTGATAATCATCTTTCTGTTCAAAGTAATATGCATCAACATTCTGTACTTAAATATCTTCGATCCTCTGATACCCATAGCTTAAATGATTATTATGGTTATAATTAAACTTGATCTTTTCATAAACCCTCCAAGGCAAGAACGATATAGTCGCTAGTTTCCTGAATTTTTCAAATGTATCTTTTGGAATAAGCAGATAATACAAAAATCATAAACACTTTTTTATCGTAAAATGTGCACCTTCGTTATTTTCAACCTCAATCTGCATACCCATTAAATCAACAGCCGACTTGGCGATAGCTAGCCCTAAGCCATAATCGCCATCCTCTCCTTTTTGGTGTCTTTCAAATAAGTTTTTCATCATTTCTGCAGGTATTCCTGGACCATCGTCTTTTATGCATATAAGACCATCGATATAAGTAATACGCACATTAGTATTTGCATATTTTATCGCATTGCTTAGCAAATTGCTCACAGCTTTCTCAAGCAATTCTTCATCCGCCATAAACCGTGCGTTTTTTTCGCAGATTACCTCTAGTTGGATTGATTTTTTATTTGCAAAACCTTCAAACCTTTCAACCATCTGATTGAAAAAATAAAACATCTCAATGGACTCAATCATAGGCGCTTGTTCCATACTGTCCAGTCTAGAAAGCGTAATCATTTGTTCTACCAACTTTTTAAGGCGTATGCTCTCATTGGCGATGATCTTTGCAGGAACTGTCGCCTCTTCAAACACACCAGACATAATGCCCTCAGCATACCCCTGTATAGACATCAGTGGCGTTCTCAAGTCATGTGAAAGATTCTGTATAAAATCGAGTTTGTTTTGTTCTTTCGTCTTCAAGTGTTTTGCCATGACATTTAAATCCCTATAAAGGGCTTCCATTTCAATGGTATCCGCTTGGTCATCCAACACAACATATTCTCCATTTGCTAATTTTTTTGCATATTTTGAAACTTTCTTTATAGGTTGTGACACACTTGAAGCCACTTTTTTTGCTGCAATGAGACCGAACATACTTATAAGGAGTGTGATACCGATTAACATAAAATTAATCCGTCGCGTAAGTTGTTCTGTAGGTGCCAATGAGGAAATCAAAATGATAAATTGTCTACGGTCCAGAGCTTTTATTTCATTTAAAACTTCGAAACTCACTAGATATTTTTCATTGTTGTTTCGAAAAACAAATGTATCAGTATTTATTGCTTTACCTATTTTATTGGATACTTCACGGCTAATTTTAAGCATCTCAATGGATGCTGAATCGTCTCTTGGAATTAGCAGTCTGCCACTGTTCCCCATTATGCCGACTTGAACGTCAGTTACTTGGCGGCTTAATCGCAAAGAGTTTCTTAAAGACGCTGTGATTTCAGTATATCTTTCATTAACAGACAGCCCTTCAGCATCACCCATTTCATTTCTTAATGATGTTTTAATGGCCCCAAGACTCTCATTGATTTCCTTTTCCGCTAAGTTCAACGCGTAGGCTTTCATCATAAAATTGAAAATCAGTAAGATTGAAAATGCCATCACGAAAATTATAGTAAGCATGGGCTTAAATATTTTTTGGCTTAAACTCTTTTTATTCATGAGCAATCTCCATTTTAAAACCAAATCCCCAAACGGCCTCTATGCGAATATTTGTATGAGACAATTTTTTTCTTAAACGCTTTACAACATCATCTGTAGCACGTGTGTCAACTTGGTTATCAAATTGCCAAACATGTTGCAGCAACTCGTCTCTTGACACAGCACGGTCTTGATTTCTAAAAAGATAGACTAAAAATGCATATTCAGTAGGCGAAACATCAAAGCGTTCCCCTTTAAATAGTATTTCTCTGGTTTTTTGAAGAATCACCATATCACCAAAAGATAATTCATCAGTATTATCCTCAGTTTTGCTACGATCATAAGCCATTCTTCTAAATAGAGCGTTGATCCGTGTCACTAGTTCTATTGGCGAAAATGGTTTCACCAAGTAATCATCACCGCCAATGGTGATACCCGTAATTCGATCCAGTTCACTGTCTCTGGCCGATACGATTATGATGGGGACACTAGATGTCTCTCTGATTTTAGTGCAGATCATCAATCCATCTGTTCCAGGCATCATAATATCCAAAACGATAAGGGCTGGCTCTTTTAAGAGGAAGGCGTCATACAGATCGTCTCCATTTGAAAACGCCATCACATCATACCCTGCGTTAACTAGAAATGATCGAATCAGTTCTCTAATATTAAGCGCATCATCTGCAATATAGATCAACTTTTTTCCTTGTTCCATCGCCATCTTTTTACCTCCAGTTCTTAGAAATATCATAACATAATTACGATAAATTTGAATGAATTGCCTATGAATTGCCACAACTTGACCTTTGAAATACGTATACATAAAATTCTATAATGAATATAGATCCAAAAACACAAAAACGAAGGAGCTGATTTTATGAAAAAAGGTATTGTGTTAACACTTCTAATCGCTTTACTTGCACTTAGCAACTTGACTTTTGCTGACACTAGCGTAGAAAATGTACGCGTTCAAGAAAGGGGTAATCGAATTGAACAGGACAAAGGTGAAAGTAAAGAAATATGGAGAACCAATATTACAGAAGTCATCAACACGTATGTCCCAGAATTATTAGCTGATTACACATCAGCTTGGGCTGAACATGATGCAATCCATATTGAATTGCAAACCATCAGAACAGCCGCACAAGAAAATAATCGACTGGAAATCGAAGCCATCATAGCAAAAGCAACTGCAAAAGAAATTACTTTTGCAGAAACTAGAGAACTGCTTAAGGCTCACCATGAATCAAACAAAGCCGATCGTGAAACTATTCGTGCGGAAATCGAAGCACTAAAAGCGGTTTATGGACACGATCCAGAAGTTGTAAAATCAACGGTAGATACCCTTAAAGCCGCTATTGAAACTGAAGAAACAGATACCATCATCACATCACTTTATACCCTCCTAGAAATGCTTGAACAACATATCCAATTTGATCAAATGAAATTGGAATTGCTTGATCAAAATTTGTAGCCACAAATTATTGCTCGTACACAAAAAAAGAAGGACAGACAAACTGTTTAAAATCATACGGATACATGCCATGAATACAGTGATGAAAAATTCTGAATAAAAAAATCCACCGATAATACACCGGTGGATTTACATTTTTTTTCAGTTCTTACATCCCTAAATTTCACATCCAAAAGCCAATACCGATTGGTAAGTGGTGCCCACTGTAATCAGACTCAGCCAATATGCAAAAAATTTCCTTTGATAGAAAACGCTGATAATGACTTGTATTTTGCAATGGAAACTGCCTATAAACTTATGTATGAGATCTGCATCTGTAATAAGAGCAGATCTTTTTTAACTTTTAGTAGCAAATACAAAACAACCGTAGATATCCCTGATGAACTAAATGCCGGATTGCTTTCTTTCATTTGCCACTTTGAGGTAGAGTGCAATTAATATAATTGGCAAGATAAAGTCCCAATAGACAACAATGCCTGTATTACTTGGTGAGAAGTTTTGATTTTCAATCATGTGCAAAATATGTGTTATACCTGCCCCCCACAAGAAAGTTGATCTTGTGATAATATAAGGCAGCCAAAATGAACGTATCCAAAACCCCATAAACCCTATAAGCCCAATCCCAAAAGCCGCAAAGGCTAGTTCCATTTGAAATCCACTATTTATTGGCCACCCAATGGATTGCGCCACTTGATCGGCATATATGATATGACCCATAATACCACTGATCATACCAAACCACCCCGAAAGGCCAATGGTATAAATTGCAATGATTTCAGTAGTGGACTCTATTCTCCTTTTATTTCTAGTTAAATATAAGTGAACAGTTATAGATATAATAGTGACCACTATCTGCATGTATATATTCAACCCTGATATTTCAAAAAGTTCTTTCATCATCAATCTCCTTCAATTCTTTCTATGCAATAGACTGATTTTGTTTCATCTTTAAGAGTAAACCTAATCATCAAAAGCATTGCCTACTGCATGTAATAAAATCATGGTCCATATACTGCCATAACGCCCAAATTACGCCAATTACCAACGCCGACTTCATAGGAGATAAGCTGTTTATCACTTTTAACATATTCAACCCTCCCCCACTCAATGTATTTATAACCAAATCTATAATCAATACACCATTATTTTTCCCACATTTAGTAGTGTTTAGTACCTAATATTTCTGATCCCTAAGCCATATAATTTTTTTTGAGCTCTTGTTATTTTTTTTTCATTATGCTATGATTGTCGAGGTTTTTTAATAAAATATTTTGGCAAACCTAATGAAAATTAGGGACGCAAAGCCAAGGGCCTTCATCGAAAGATATGGCAGCCGGTTGCATTGATGATCAACTCATTTATGTACCTATGTAAATGAGTTTTTTTATTTTACAATGCGAAACTTATAATGATTTATATGGAGGAAACATGAAAAGCATTCAGGTAAATATCATCAGTTTATTTTCTATTCTTATGGTTACAATTTTATCGATTTCCGGAGTAACCAACTATCTTTTCGTCAACAATACAATCACTGAAGATTTTGAACACAGCAGTCAAAATACAATTGAGATGGTAGATAGTACAATCGACACTTATTTTAATAACATTGAAGAAATACTTAATACTTTATCAGAAGACAGAACATTAACTTATCCGATTATTGACTCAACAAGTGAGAACAAACTCGTCAATACTCTAGCGACATATCATAACAATTTCAAGAATTTTGCCATGGTATATCTCGGTACTGCTAATGGAAAAATGATATTGTCACAAAAGATTGAACTTCCAGAAGATTTTGATCCACGCATCAGACCATGGTATCAAGATGCTGTAGAGAGTGACTCTATCATATGGACTGAAGCCTATTTAGATGCTTCATCAGGAGATACTGTCATCTCAGCCGCCAAAGCCGTAAAATCGAATGGCAGACTTATTGGAGTAGTTGGTGTAGATATCAATTTGAATATGTTATCCAGTTTTGTTAACTCTGCAACACTGGGTGAGAACGGATATGTAGCAATTTTGGACTCTAAAGGAATAGTGTTGTCACATCCTAACACTGAAATCTTGGGTTCTGATATTAGCGATAAAACATTTGTGCAGCAAGTACTTAAAGATCAAACAGGTTTCATATCATATGAATATGAAGGTGCCCATAAATTTGCAAGTTTTAAGCTTAACGAAAAAATGAATTGGGAGATTATGGGGACCTTAGATGATAAGGAACTGACAAGTAAAATAACTCCCGTCCGAAACATCATTATGATTGCATCATTAATCGGTATTTTCCTGGTAGTGATCATCGGATGGTTTATTGCAAGTTCTATAACAAAACCAATAAAAATTATTGCAAAAGCTATGGAGCAAGCAGAACAAGGTGATTTGTCATTCGAAGACATAATCATAAAAAATCAAGACGAAATCGGTCTACTTTCAAAGTCCTTCAATAGTATGGTTCATGGATTAAAAAGCTTAATTCATAGCGTCACAGACAGTTCAGAACTTATTGCTTCATCCGCAGAACAACTGACTGCGAGTTCACAACAATCGTCACTGGCTTCTGAAGAAGTTGCAAAGACAATCACTGAAATCGCAAAAGGAGCCAATGAACAGGCATCTGATACGGAAAAAGCAGCGTCAAATGTAATGAGAATCGGTGAATTGCTGGAACAAAACAAAAATCATATGGAGAGCGTTAAGCTTTCAGCAAATGAAATCGAATTAAGAAAAGAAGAAGGATTTGAAATATTGACGGAATTGGTCAATAAGACTGAAGAAAGCCGTGAAATTGCAGATTCAGTTTACAAGATCATTTTGAGCAACAACGAAAGTGCGGAGAAAATTGAAAAAGCCAGTGCCATGATTCAAAATATTGCTGACCAAACCAATCTATTAGCGCTTAATGCCGCCATAGAAGCTGCAAGAGCTGGTGAGGCAGGACGAGGATTCTCTGTTGTTGCTGATGAAATCAGGAAACTTGCGGAGCAATCCAACTCATTCACTAAGGAAATCAAAGATATTATTAACGAACTGAAACAGAAATCACAAAGTGCAGTAGAGACAACTATTCAGTCTAAAGAAATAGCTGACATTCAATCCCACAGTGTCAAAGATACTGAAAAGAAATTTGCACTTATTGCTTCTGCTTTATCATCAACACATGAAGCAATTGATCAGTTGGCTCAAACAACTGTTCACCTGAATGAAAATAAGGATACTGTTCTCATATTGATGGAAAACCTTTCTGCGATCGCAGAAGAAAATGCAGCTGGTACCCAAGAAGCATCTGCTTCAATTGAAGAGCAAGCTGCTACTGTTGAAGAAATCGCCAACTCGAGCGAAAATCTATCGATCATATC
>JAIOSU010000305.1 GCA_021107455.1 Clostridiales bacterium
ACAAGCTCGGAACCTTTTGCTCTTACTCCATTGCTGCCATAAGCGTCGTAAATGCCAAACACCAGGTCCGCACCGATTTCCGCTCTATCAAGTAGAAGATCGAGATCCGCAATATCATGCTGCAAATCATCATCGATCGTCACCGCAAACTCACCTTCACAATACTTGAGTCCCCAGTATAGAGCCATTTGTTGACCTCTGTTTCGGTCCATTCGAATACCTTTGATTTGAGGATGATCATGACAAAGTTCCTCAATTCGAATCCAACTATCATCTGTACTACAATCATCCACCAAGATGATTTCATAACTATCGCAGCTGCTTTTGAAATAACTTTCAATCTCGCCAACAAGACTTCTAAGAGAGTTTTCGCTGTTATAAACCGGTATTAGAACTGAAAATTTCAACTTGCCCACCTCCCAGAATTGAAAATGAAATCCATATTTGATATACTAAGACTTAGACAAATATTTGTCAAATAAAATCAGAAAACGTGAGGGCTCTCAAACATGAATGAAATCGATTGTTTTGGAGATATTTGCCCCATCCCGATCTTAAAAATGCAACATGAACTTGAGATTCTAAAACCTGGAGAATCATTTGAAATGGTCGTCGATCATAGTTGTGTCATCGAATCCATTCAGGACTCTCTTAAGAAAACCAATATCAAGTATGAAATTGAAGAAGTTATGAACGGCGTTTGGGAAATCATAATAACTAAACCTCTTTAGCAGAAGTCCTTCTCTCCGTTATCAACAAAATAATGATAAACATCGGTTGTAGGTCGGTCTCGTTCCGCTTTTGACCTCGATACCAGGAATATATTGTAGTCCAAAACACAGTTATCCACTTCAATAAGCTTGAATCGCTTTTCATAGATTTCTTTCTTGACCGACATGTAAGGTAAAAAGCAGATACCCAGGTTGTTGCTGACAGAGGACTTCGCTGCTGGTATGGAATCCACCTTGAACATGATTGGTATTTGATCAATAGACATGTTGAAGTTTTTCAGTTTGTGTTTGAGAAAAGTTGAAATCGTAAGTGCATTGTCATCAAGTAGTACCATTTCATACTTTTGAAGGTCTCTCACATCAATCTTATCAGGTATTCTGGAATTGTAATTCGCAACAAGTACAATTTTTTCCTTACCGATTCTTTCATACTCAAGACGATTGTCACAAGGTTCTTCCGTTACAAAACACAAATCGGTTAATTCATTAATAAGATCCGTTATGGATTCCATATTACCTTTGGCATGCATCTCAAATGTATATTTGGGATATTTTTTTTTGACTTTATAAAGAACACATGGGAGCGAGTAATCCACAAGTGACAGGTATCCGTTGATTCTAATGTTCTCAGTGCTGTGAGTTAATGTCTCCAGCTCTTCCTGCATCTTTTTATAGATTCTCAGCATTGTCCCGGAATAGGTGAAAAGTATACGACCTGCTTCCGTAGGCTCAACGCCTTTATTGCTTCTTTCCAGAAGTTGATAACCGACTTCATCCTCTAGTTTGTGAATGTTCTGGCTGAGTGCCGATTGCGAGATATGACGATTCATAGCCACCTTGGATATGCTTTTTGTTTCAACTACTTCTCTAAAGTACTCTAATGCGCTCAGGTTCATAGGTCACCTCTTTCATATTTATCATGCCTTATTGACTATTAATCTGGCTATCGGTTTTTCTTATACTGCTTCACAAATATACTGTAATACAATTCTTGATAAAATGTTATCATAATCTTGTGAGATTGTTAAGAGTATAGCAAACTTTTTTTTAGGAGTGTGAAAACATGGCTGAACAAACGAAAGCAGCATCATCAAGACGCTCTTCAGCTAATCGTAAACCGAAGAAGAACCAGATTCCATATGGCGTTCTCACGGTAGTATTGATAGCCCTAGTAGGTCTCTGGCTCAATACCAAATCACCTACGATTGCATTTTTCTGGTTAACCGGTAATGTTTTTGGTGTCATTTTACAAAAAGGACGTTTTTGTTTTACAGCATCTATGCGTGACCCTTATTTGACAGGTGGGACCTCACTTACTAGAGCGGTGATTATCGCACTGGCCGTTACCACCATCGGATTTACAGCTATCAAATACGGTTACGCAAATGTAGGATTACCGATCCCAGGAATGAGTTACGTTGCTCCGATCAGTTTGGCAACAGTACTTGGTGGCATCATATTTGGTATCGGCATGGTCATCGCAGGTGGATGCGCATCTGGAACATTAATGCGAGTTGGAGAAGGTTTCGTAATGAACACCATTGCATTCTTCTTTTTCATGATGGGCTCATTATGGGGCGCACATGACTTCGGTTGGTGGATGGAGAATTTCATATCAAAAGGCCCAAGAGTATTTTTGCCGGATATATTCGGTTGGTTCGGGGCTGTAGCATTACAAATGCTAGTATTAGTAGCGCTCTACATCTTTGCTGAAAAATA
Source organism: Clostridiales bacterium (assembly GCA_021107455.1). Lineage (GTDB taxonomy): Bacteria > Bacillota > Clostridia > Peptostreptococcales > Acidaminobacteraceae > Fusibacter_D. The sequence goes on from JAIOSU010000305.1 coordinate 2,451, forward strand.
TGAGCAAAAAAGAGGCGCATCACATTAGATTAACCCAAACTAAAATTAAAATTCAGGAGGAAAAAAAAATGAAAGAAGTTATGTTGGATTGTTTCGGCGAAGCGTGCCCAGTACCTTTAGTAAAGGCTCAAAATAAAATCAAGGAACTTGAAATCGGTGATGTATTGATTGTTCAAATCGATCACAGCTGCGCTATGAAAAACGTACCTGAGTGGGCTAGAAAAGACGGATATAATGTTGAAGTTGAAGAAGTTGACGACGGAGAATGGGAAGTAATCATCGAAAAAACTAAGTAATTCTTCAAGGTATAATAACACCAAATTTGGAGGTGTCGTAAATTGGCAGATGATAAAAAGAAATTCTTTGATCGCGTTAAATCAAATGAATATTATGTGAGATGGGGGAAAAACGCATTTCCTTATGTGACTGCTGCTCTCCTGCTTTCTTTATTCCAAATTGTCACACTCGCTGTCACTGGAAACCCTTGGGGAGTATCAGGTACTTTTGCATATTGGGGAGCTTGGATTTTCAAAGCTGTAGGTGGAAGTGTTGACAAGTGGTATTACTTCGCGAGCACAGGTGCTCAAGCCACGCTCGAGAAAGGCATATTAAACCATCCTGAATCTTGGCGAAATATTGGAATCATTACAGGCGCACTTGCAGCCACTCTTATCGCTTCAGGATTCAAGATTAAAAAGATCAAATCCAAGAAACAAGTTGTAGCCGCTGTTATCGGCGGACTCATGATGGGTTACGGCGCAAGACTGGCTCTTGGTTGTAACATCGGTGCATTTTACAGTGGAATTTCATCACTTGCACTTTCAGGTTGGGTATTCGCAGTCAGCTTATTCATTGGTGCGATCATCGGTAGTAAACTTTTGGTCAAATATTTCATGTAATTCAATTTAGGGCGATTGCGTCATCGCAATCGCTCCATTCATATGGAGGCTTAAATCAATGGCAAGAGAAAAAGTAACCGAACATTATGACGTAGTGATCATCGGTGGTGGTCCAGCTGGACTTAGTGCGGCCATCTATACAGGTCGTGCCAGGCTCAAGACATTATTACTCGAAAAATCATTAATAGGTGGATTGGCAACCTATACAAACGAAATCGCAAACTACCCTGGTTTCCCAACCGCACCAAAAGGTGAAGAAATCACAAACCTCATGAAAGAACAAGCTAAAAACATGGGCGTTGATTTCAAACTGACTGCAGTAAACAACGTGGATTTGACAGGTGAAGAAAAAATCGTTGAAACGTTTAGAAATAAATATATTGCTAAAGCTGTCATCATAGCAACAGGTGGCCGTTCAAGAACAACTGGAGCTGAAAACGAAGAAAAGTTCCTCTTTGACAAAGGCATCAGCTTCTGTGCCACATGTGATGCAGCTGCAAACACAGGTAAACATGTTGTTGTTATTGGATCTGGCGATGCAGCCATCGAGGAAGGGATGTTCCTTACCAAATTTGCAGACAAAGTCACGGTTTCTGTAATGCATGATTATCCTAAAATGGACTGTAATGAGATTGCAAAAGAAGCGGCATTTTCAAATCCAAAAATGGAATTTGTCTGGAACTCAGTCGTATCAAGATTCGAAGGCGATGACCACCTTGAGACAGTAATACTTAAAAACGTCAAAACTGGTGAAGAGATTCCTCTCGTAAGCGACAGCTGCTTTGAGTTCATCGGATATCTTCCAAACTCCGAGCTCTTCGAAGACCAATTGACACTCACCAGACAAAAGTATATCACAGTCAATGAAAAGAAAGAAACCGAACTCGAAGGTGTTTTTGCCATCGGAGACGTTACAGATAAATACCTCAAGCAAATCGCAACAGCTGTAGGTGATGGTGCCATCGCTGGCACAGTAGCAGAGCGTTATATCGCTGAAAAAGAATTTTTCGATACAAAAATCATGCAAAGCGAAAAAACCGGAATGATATATGTCTACAATGCAATCGATGCACCTTCAAGAGAGTTCCTAGGCACAATTGAAGCCATCGAGAAAAGTCATAATGGAAACCTTGCAGTCAGCAGAATCGACACTTATAAATCCAACGGTTTGGCTTTGATGCTCAAAGTTGAACAAGTTCCGGCAATCGTCATCGTCAAGGAAGGCAAAATTTCTGAGAAGATTTATGCACTTGACGAAGCTGCTATCAAAATCGCTTTATAATCCCCTTTCTATAACTCAAATTGAGACTCCAACCGGAGTCTCTCTTTTTATTTTATAGTCAATATGCGATGTCCAATACGCTTTGCTTCTTCTTCATCGTGGGTTACAAAGATAATGCTGAGTTCATATTTATCTTGGATTTTCAACAAGAAGTCTTGAAGTTTCAATCTCATTTCCTTATCCAGACTGCCAAAAGGCTCATCCATCAAAAGAACTTTTGATGCACATATGAGCGCTCTGGCTATTCCAACTCTTTGCTTCATCCCTCCAGACAATTCATGGGGAAATTTGTTCTGGTGATCTGTCAAACCAACATTTTCAATCAATTCCTTTAAAAGATCATCTGAAGCTTTAGGATTGACGAGTGAAATGTTTTGTTTCACCGTTTTCCATGGCAATAAAGTATCCATCTCTTGAAACACAAATGGAAACGGAACGCCAATCCCTTCAAAGACACTTTCGTCGTAATCAATTTCACCTTCATCATATGGTTCAAGTTTACCTAATATATTAAGTAGTGTGCTTTTTCCGATTCCCGATTGCCCCATAATGACAACAATCTCCTTTTCATGTAAAACAAGATTGAAATCCTTTATGACATACACATCACCAAATTTTTTTCCAAGTCCAGTTGCCGTTATGAGCGCTTTCATGTTGTTCTCCTCAAATTTCTTTTCTTGAAGATCAAAGACTCGAACAGTACACCACAAAATGCAATCATAATCAGTCCGGCATAGAGTCCTTCTGTATCCATATACATTCGCCTTTCATAGATCATCCATCCAAGACCAGTCTGCGCACCCACAATTCCAAATATCATCTCGACACTAATCAGCGCTCGCCATCCCCTGCTCCATGAAACACTCATGGCCGCCAATAGATCATCAGTGATCCCAAGACAGTAAATGTGATAAAAACGTTTAAGTGGTGACAGTCCAAAAGCCTTTTCAAATCGCTTGTATCTATTGTGAAGACGATCCGCACCAAGACTCAGTTGACGCCACATAGGCCAGAGTGTCGCATGAATCATGATGAAAAACATGGCTTCCTGGCGGACACCGAGCCACAATATGACTAGTGGCAATATCGCAATTCCAGGAAGTGGTGATGCCACAGAATTCACGAGTTCAATATTTGTACCCATCCAGACAAATTTTCTCCCAAGAATGATGAGCACTGTTGAAACCACCAAACTTGCAATCATTGAAAGCAAAACAAGCGATATGCTATAGGCAGTCTTTATCAATAGACTTTCCTTAGTTATGAGCTCAATAAGTCTCCTGATCACACTGGTCATGCTCGGGAAAAGATTTTGATCGAAAATACCTAAACGTGCTGTTAGTTCCCATGAGACCATTATGAGAGCAATGAACACCAGCCTGTAAAAACGTTTTCTTGCATTATTGTCCATTAGGTCTCCAGAGCACTTCGGCTTCATCCATGGCCCCTTCAATCCAGCCATTTCTAGTCATAAAATCAATAAAGGTGTTCACACCTCTGATTTCTGCAGTAAACTTCATTTGTTCGTGAGAAAGGTATTTTTCGAGTTCTTCTTCAGGGTATTCATAAGCCTCTGCAAGAATCTTCATCGTTTCATCAGGATTCACCGTCATGAAAACAATCGATCGCTCAAGTGCTCGTTCAAAAGCTTCAAAGACCACTCTATCATCATAAACCCGTTGAGGACAGATCCCTACAATAAATGTAAAAGGTTCTCCAAAACAAGTTTCCCCATCTACCAGAAGATTAGCATTATCAATTTCCATCTCCTTTTGAAGAAACGGTGGTGTCGTGAAATGCAACTGGTTGGGATCTCCCGTCGACATTGCGACCAGTCCATCGGGATGTGCCAAAGTAACAAGCTGCTGATCGAAAGTTTTTGCATCGCCCAGTTTCTTCTCCGCATACATGGCGCGAAGAATGTGCTGGATGGAACCAGGTTGAGGCAATAGGATCCGATGATTCTCTGTAATATCTTCAATACTGCTGAGTGATGGGTCAGTGGTAATAAGTGCAGAAGGACTCTCAGAGATACCTGATATGATTTTCCAGTCCATACCCTTGTCCCTTCCAATCAAAAATGGCGGTATGCCCACAAATCCGATATCAAGATCCCCAGAAACCATTGCCTCTCTCATGGAAGTCGTATTTCCCATTCTTTTCCATTCGACAACTATTTCATGTGCACCGACCTCATCT